>JAAYWZ010000140.1 GCA_012516175.1 Bacilli bacterium | reverse complement strand
GTTCTTCACTAATTATTTCCTCTAATAACTGCTTTTCTTCTTTATTTAGTTGATAGTTTTCTAATAAATCAGGACGCTTTAAGTAGGTATTTCTTAAAGCTTCTTTTATGCGATATTTCGCAATTTGTTGGTGATTACCAGATAACAAAATCTCTGGTACTTCCCAACCTAAAAACTCTTTAGGTCGAGTATATTGCGGATATTCAAGTAATCCCATCGAGAATGAATCACCTGTGGTCGCATCATCAGGTAAAACACCGGGAATTAATCTCGTCACCGCATCAACAATAATTAATGCAGGTAATTCTCCTCCTGTTAAAACATAATCACCTACGGAAATCTCTTCATGAATTAAATGTTCCGTAACGCGATAATCAATACCTTCATAATGGCCACAAATTATCACGATGTGCTTCTCGTTACTTAATTCTTCCGCTTTTTGTTGGGTGAATACTTTTCCCTGTGGGCTAGTCAAGAGAATTTTCGCATCTGTCAAATCTAAGCTATTTAAACAATCATAGATGGGTTGAATACCTATCACCATGCCACGTCCCCCACCAAAGGGGTAATCATCCACCCTCTTATGCTTGTCTTTCGAAAAGTCGCGATAATTAATTACATTTACCTCGACTCTTCCTTCTTTGATGGCTCTTCCAATAATAGATTCATTTAATACTGCTTTAACCATCTCCGGAAAAAGCGTTAGGATATCAATTCTCATTTTCCAACAATCCTTCAATTACTTCAATTTGAATACGTTTATTTTCCACATCCACATCGAGAATAAAGTCATTAACGAAAGGTATCATCACTTCTTTATCATTAGGTTTTTTCACAACTAGGAGATCACTAGCACCATAATTGACAATATCAGTGACAATCCCTATATATTCATCCTGATGATAGACTTCACAATCAAATAATTCGTGATAATAGAATTCATTTTCTTCTAGTTCATGTAAATCTTCTTCATTAACATAGACTTCACAATCCACAAACGGGAGTACTTGATTAATGTCGTTATAATTCTCAAATAATACTAAATCATTGCCTTTATGAAACCGATGACTTTTCACTTTTACTTCAATCATTTCATTATCTTTATTAATATATAATCGACTACCAGTTTTATAACGTTCCTCCCGAAAATCAGTAGTGGAATTAATCTTAACTTCACCTTTTAAAGCATGAGTTCCAACAATGGTACCAATCGAATAAAACTTACTCATAAAATTGCTCCTTTACTCATTCTTAATAAAATATACAATAATTTACGGAGTTTTTCAATGTTTATCAATACTTCCTAATTCGTTTATCTTTGATTTTTGTTAATGTCTATAGAAATCTTTAGGGCTCTTTGTTATAATAATCCTAAGTAGGTGAAATGTATGGATAAGAAAAAGGCACTAAATCGCTATTTTGCATATTTAATTATCGTCGCTCTAGTTATTGCGATCATTTTTTTAATTGATAAACTCCTGCAATATCCTTTCTTTAACAATATAAAAGAAGCATTATTCACCGTCTTCTTCCCTTTTCTTACCAGTTTCTTTATTGTATACATTTTTCATCCTGTCTTATATTGGTTTGAAAAACGATTCTCGATTAAAACTTGGGTATCAACCTTGGTACTACTCTTTATCAATATAATCTTACTTATCACTTTGATTGAATTCCTAATTCCAATCCTTAAAGAACAGTTTATTAATATCTTTAATGAGTTACCTAATTATATTAGTCAGTTTGAAAAATTAATGAACGAACTCCAAGAACGGTACCATTTAATTGATAATGATAAATTCACCCAAATACTTGAAACCATTATCGATAACTTCACAAAGAAATTAGGCGAGATGTTGATTAACTTCTCCATTGGTTTTGTCCTCTTCATGGCAAGGTATCTTTGGATTATCATCATGATTCCTATTATCGTCTTCATGATGATGAAGGATTACTCATACAGCTTTGAAAAGCTTAATAAGTTATTAGAAAGACATCGCAAAAGCCAATGGATGAAATTGTTAAAGAACATTGATGAGAAGTTGGGAAATTACGTGCGGGGTGAACTCATTCTTATGGGTCATGTATTACTAGGAAATCTAGCCCTATTATCCATCGCTGGCATGCCCAACCCCTTAATTTTTGCGTTAATCCTTGCTGTTACCAACATCATTCCTTATATAGGTATCTTATTAGGTGGTATTCCTTTATGGATCTACGCCTATTTCCAATCACCTTATCTATTCATCGCCTCACTATTTATCGTGTTTATTATGCATCTTTATGATGTCCATATTGGTCAAGTATTAATCTTTGAGAAGCAATTAAAAGTACATCCTTTAATAATAATGATGTTAATGTTAATTGGTGGTGCCATAGGAGGAATAGTTGGAATCATCATCGTTATTCCCATCTTTATCATTATTAGAGAAATCTATCGGTATGCTAAACCTCATCTGTTTAAACAAAAAATGCTTACAGGAATAAAGGAAAATTAAGATAATAAAGAAAAAAAGGGGCTGTAAAAAAATAATCAGCCCCAAGTGAATAGAAAAAAGGTGCTTAATTTAGATATTTAAGTCTAGAATTAAGCACCTTTTTTCAT
>JAAYWZ010000139.1 GCA_012516175.1 Bacilli bacterium | reverse complement strand
GTCTATTATTATCAGAAAAAGTAGAAAATAATCTATATTTAAGTCACTCTTATTGACAGTTGCTTAATGCTTGTGTATTATATAGTTGATGTTAGCACTTGAATTAAGTGAGTGCTAAAATGGAGGTGAACTTATGGATTTTAATCAGTTTACAGAAAAGGTACGCGTAGCGCTGGTCAATGCGCAAAACACAGCTCTAAATAATCGTAATCCACAAGTAGAAATTGAGCACCTGATGATTAATCTTGCGAATGATCCCGATGGGTTATTAAAACGGATATTTGAATTAAATAATTATGATCTGCGTCAATTTACATATGAGCTAACCAAGATGATTGATACTTTACCAAAAGTACAAAGTGATAATCCTCAACTCTATTTATCCAACTATTTAAATCAATTATTACTAGGGGCACTAGATATAAAGAATAGATATAAAGATGACTATTTATCTGTTGAACATATTATTCTTGCTTATATTCGTACAAACCACCCACGCCATAAAGAGCTTGTCAGAACCTTAGGTGTAAATTATCGTGATGTCGAAAATACAATACAAAAGATTAGAGGTAATCAAAGAGTGAGTACACAAAATCCTGAAGACACTTATGAAGTGTTACAAAAATATGGTCGTGACTTAGTACAAGAAGCACGTAGCGGTAAAATGGATCCGATTATTGGGCGTGATGAAGAAATTCGTCGTGCTATTCAAATTTTGTCACGCAAAACCAAAAATAATCCAGTTTTAATTGGTGAACCTGGTATTGGTAAAACAGCGATTGTCGAAGGGTTAGCGCAACGGATTGTGCGTAATGATGTTCCAGAAACTTTGAAAGATAAGACCATATTTGAACTAGATTTAGCTAGTTTAGTCGCAGGTGCCAAATATCGTGGTGAGTTTGAAGAACGATTAAAGGCAGTCTTAAATGAAATCAAGAAAAGTGATGGAAGAATAATTCTCTTTATTGATGAAATTCATATGATTGTTGGTGCAGGTAAAACTGAAGGAGCGATGGATGCAGGCAACTTACTTAAACCAATGTTAGCTCGCGGTGAACTGCATTGTATTGGTGCTACTACATTAGATGAATATCGTAAGTATATCGAAAAGGATGCTGCTTTAGAGCGAAGATTCCAAAAAATCTTAGTAGATGAGCCTTCTGTTGAGGATACGATTGGAATCTTAAGAGGGTTAAAAGAACGCTATGAAGTACATCATGGTGTAAAAATAACTGATAATGCTTTAGTGGCAGCTGCGACATTATCGCATAGATATATAACAGATAGGCATTTACCTGATAAAGCAATTGATTTAATCGATGAAGCTTGTGCGCAACTCCGGATAGAAATTGCCTCCATGCCGGAAGAACTAGATCAAGTAGCTCGAAAAATCATGTTACTAGAAGTTGAAGAACAAGCTTTGATAAAGGAAAAAGATGAAGTAAGCCAATCTAGGTTAGCTAATATTAGAAAAGAAATAGCAAATTTAAAAGAAAAATATAATGAGTTAAAAGCTCAATATGAAAAAGAAAAACGTGCGATCAATCAACTTCGTGAAGTTAAGGAAAAACTTGATCAAGCTCGGCATGATCTGGAAATTGCAGAAAGCAAGTATGATTTAAATAAAGCTGCTGAAATTAAGTATGGTATTATTCCTGAATTAGAAAAGCAAATTGCGGAACTTGAAAACAAAGAAGAACATAATGTTATGTTAAGGGAAACTGTCACTGAACAAGAGATTACAGAAATCATCTCACGTTGGACGAAGATACCTGTATCGAAACTCCTTCAAAGTGAAAGGGAAAAACTTCTTAATTTACCTAATGTACTTAGAAAAAGGGTTAAAGGTCAAGATGAAGCCATCGAACTAGTATCCAATGCGATTCTTAGGGCTCGTGCTGGGATTAATGACCCACGTAGACCTTTAGGTTCATTTCTCTTCTTAGGTCCTACTGGTGTAGGTAAAACAGAATTAGCAAAAGCCTTAGCAGAAGCTCTATTTGATAGTGAAGATCTAATGGTCCGCATCGATATGAGCGAATATATGGAAAAGTTTAGTGTATCGAGATTAATCGGTGCTCCGCCAGGATACGTAGGTTATGAAGAAGGAGGACAATTAACGGAACCAGTACGAAGAAAACCTTATTCAGTAGTACTCTGTGATGAAATTGAAAAAGCTCATAATGAAGTGTTTAACCTATTACTGCAAATTCTTGATGATGGTCGCATAACTGATTCGCAAGGAAGAACAGTTGACTTTAAGAACACAGTCATCATCATGACATCTAATATTGGTTCTCACTTCTTATCAGAATATAGTGATAAGCTGCAAGCCTTTGACTTAATTGATCAAGAGTTAAAGCGAACCTTTAAGCCAGAATTCTTAAACCGTATCGATGAAATCATCAAGTTCAATCCATTAGATGAATTCGTAATAATGGAAATTGCGAAGAAGTTTATCGAGGAATTACAAGAACGATTAAAAGAACAATACATTACAATTGAAGTAACAGATGAAGCTTTATATCATATAGCGAACGCTGGTTATAGTGATGTTTATGGTGCTCGACCATTAAAGCGTTACATTCAAAAACACATTGAAAATCAACTTGCGATGAAAATCATCAATAATGAGCTTAAGCCACATCAAACAGCTAAAGTGGATGTTGTTGGTGGGCTTATATATATTAGTTAATAGTTACCAATACAAGCATTTATTCCCTGTGAATGAATGCTTGTTTTCGTAAATAATTTCAAGTTGTATTCATATCCTATTAATAAGAAAACCTGAAAAAGGGCTTACAATAAGGCTTTCAAGCATTTTTTATGTAAAATCATCTTTACAGGTAAAATAATCCGTGATATAATGATTCAAAAGTTAATCAAGGTTAGTCACCAGGTCTTGATTAACTTTCGCTTCCTTTATGTAAATCTTCATATAAGTAAGGAATTTTTAAAAAACTTATATGAGATTTATAAAAAATACCTTATTATACTATTACTAAATATTATTATAAAAAATAATAAAGAGAGGAGATATAAAATGAAATTAATGAGAAGACTATTATTACTTGTTTTAGTAGTAGTCTTAGCGGTTGTAGTTTCTTCATGTGGTAAGAAGAAAAAGGCAAAAGTTGTTGCTAAAATTGAAGGAGCTAATACACCAGTTCTCATCAAATTTGGTGAAACTATTCCTGACTTAACGGAAGGTGTTACAGCTTCTGAAAAGGATGGCAAAGTCGACTTAACTGATCAAATCACTGTAAGACATAATATCGATATTACAAAATGGGGCGTATACGATGTCGTATACAAAGTTAAGAGTAGTGATAATGTTGTCACTAGAGTTGACCGTAAAGCCATCGTTGGGGAATTTGCGAACTACGAAGATATCAGTTTCAAATTCTATCCAGCTGACTTAAGACATACTTTCTTCGCAGCTGCGGAAAGATGGTTGCTTGAAACAATGTCTGGTGGCGTACCAATTCAAGCTAACTCTGGTTTCCAAATGTTCCATGAAAGAGTTCAATTAGTGTTAGAAGAATATGACCCAATTATGGGCTTTGCTACACTATATGCTGATGTCAACAAGACTGACGAACAAGTTAAGATGGACGATGGTAACCCAGGCCAAGCTGGTAAGAAAACTTATCGTCAAGCATGGGGTAGCAATCCTTCGACAATGCAACATTGGTTATATGATGATTCTGTTTCTAGTGATTTAATGACTCTCTACTTAGATGCATTATATGACTTCCAATTCAAAAGTGATACTGATTATGACTTACTACCATCAATGGCTGCTGATGTACCAAAACCAGTTGATCCCCAAACATTAGACTACAATCCTGATTTAGTAGTTTCTAAAGTATGGCGTGTTACGTTGCGTGAAGGCCTCAGATGGTCATTCCATCCTGATACACCAAATAAAGATAACTTAAAACAAACTATTGATGCTAATGACTTCATTTGGACATACCAAGAAGCTCTTGATCAAGGTTGGTTCCGTGCTGTTTCTGGTGGGGGCGACTTCTTCGCTAGTACACAAGAAATTGTAAATGCTAAGAAATATTATGATGCAAAGAAAACTGCTGATCCAAATGACGACATTGACTTTTCAGAAGTCGGATTAAAAGCTATCAATGACTATACATTAGAATTCCATTTCGTGAACTTAATGAGTGAATGGAACGTTAAATATTGGTTAGCTTCCTTCACAATGACTCCAGTTCACAAGGAATTATATGAAAGCCTCTGGCAAGAAGGCCAAGATGGCCAAAGAACTAACTTATATGGTACTGAACCTAAATATACTGCATATAACGGTGCGTTTGTTGTAACATACTTTGAAAAAGATAAGATGATTCGTTTAGAAAAGAATCAAAACTTCCATGGTAAAGATAAGATTAACTGGACAGGTATGAATATTTCAATTATTGCTGACCCACAAACTCGTTTCCAAGAATTCCTTGATGGAAAGCTTGACGTCGCAGCAGTACCTTCAACAAGATATCCTGATTTCAGTAATGACCCACGCATGAAGAAAGTGCCTGGTGCTACAACATTCCGTCTCTCACTTAATGGTAATGGAACTGTAGAAAAGCAAAAAGAAGATGCAGCTGGTCCAAGAGAAGCTGATGGTACATTTGTACCAGAACCAATCTTAGCTAGACCTGCATTCAAGAAGGCGCTTTACTTCGCAATTGACAGACAAAAACTAGCTCATGATATTATTAAGACTGTTGACCCACAAATGTATCACTTCACAAGTGCCTACATTGTAGATGCTTCTACATTTACATCCTTCCGTTCAACTGAACAAGGTGAAAAGGTAGGTCTAGGCTTATCACCTAATACATATGGTTATAACGAAGAAGCTGCAAAAGCATATTGGGAACAAGCTCTTGAAGAAGTTATGGAAGATGGCTTCTACAAGAAAGGTGATACAATTAAATTAACATTATCTATCCAAGCTAACAGTGAAGCGATGACATTATTAGGAAACTATCTCAAAGAACAATTTGAAAAATTATTTGTAAGCACTAAATACAACATTAAGACTGATGTTGAAGTTATTCCATTAGCATTCCCTGACAACTACTATGCAGCGGTATTAATCGGTGCTGTTGACATGGGTATGGGTGGTATTTCTGGTTCAACATTAGATGCTGCTAGCTTCTTAGAAGTTTACTGCTCAGATAACCGCGGTGGCTTCACAATGGACTGGGGTATTGATACAACAATGCCAGAAATCTTAGTTGAGTATGAAGTATACGAAGATGGCGAACTTGTAACTAAGAAAGAATACTGGTCATTCGATGCTATCGTATCTGCATTAAATGGTACTGTTACAGTTAAAAATGGTATGGAAGTTAAATAGACTATCTAGTACCAATAGTAAATAAATAACATTTACGACATAAAGAAAGGGGAAGCAAACCATCTCGAATACTCCCAGATGGTTTGCTTCTTATTTATTCACCTATCGATAAT
>JAAYWZ010000138.1 GCA_012516175.1 Bacilli bacterium | reverse complement strand
ATAGAAAATTATATCATTATTATTATATACAACAAACCAAATAACACTACCTAAATAATCCAATCCATTAATTAGCATGAAGTCGTTCCGAATATAGAAATGAAAATAAATATAACTTAAATGATGCAAAACAAATTGAAAAAAGAGGAGCTATTACTCCATAATTTTATAGAATAATTTAAAGCTCCTATTTTTTTATTCTAATAATCGTATCGCTGTTAGTAATGATTTTGTATTGATTATTTTGCTTAATTAATTCGCCATTTGAAATCTCAAGTTGTAAATTAGTTTCAATTAAGATATGTGCCTCTTGATTTGTTGATGCAATTAATGTAATCTCTTTTTCATCTTCCTTTAATGAAGTAAATTCACAAGTGGCATACTTAACTAAAATATCTTCATTAATAGACCAATCAATAGGAAGGATATAGCCTTTTCGCATCGGAATTTTTAGTGCTCTACCCTCAAATAATACTTGGTCCTTATAAGTAAATGTTGATTTTTTATCATATTCATCTAAATTATTAATAAAGATAAATGTTCCTTTTTCACCTTTACGTACAAATACATTTAACCAATCATCGCATTTTACGATACTATCAACACCAATTTGTTTAGCCACCTGGTGATAAGCATTTATTTTATAATAATGCTCACTAATCATTCCTGCCCCAAATACTACAACTTTTCCTTGACCATAGTCTTTAACAAAGCCAATTACTTCATTAGTATTTTCTCTATAAGAGAAACCTTCACTTACATTATAAGCTTGGGTATATGCACTGCTTATACTATCAATATCTAACACCTTTATCATTTGCCAATCTTTACGATCAATAATATCGATATTTAATTCATCAACAAAAATTGTATAATCATTATGATTTAAATCTTTTGTTGGTAATAATGGAGAAATGATTAATTTTCCACCATTTTTTACATAATTTACTAACTTTTGTTGATTGTCTGCATTCATATATCCTGTTGAAAAGGCCCATAAATCGGTCTTTTTTATTAGCCTACGACAATATTAACAATCTTACCTTTTACGTAAATAAATTTCTTAATTTCTTTACCTTCAAGATGTTTTTGTACCCGTTCTTGATTTAAGACTTGCTCCTTAACTTCTTCTTCAGTCGCATCGACCTTGATATTAATGCGATCACGGAGTTTACCGTTAACTTGAATCGCAATTTCAATTTGGTCAGCCTTGATTTTATCCTCATCATAAGTTGGCCATGATTCATAAGTTATCGTATTATCATGACCTAAGATTTCCCAGATTTCTTCGGTAATATGAGGTGCGACAGGATTTAAGAGTTTGATAAAGCCTTCCGCATATTCTCGTGGTAAGTATTCAGCTTTTATATGCTTCATTAATGAAAATCATCATTTGCGCAATTGCAGTATTAAAGTTCAAGGTTTCATAATCTTCGGTGACTTTCTTTACGGTTTGATGATATACTTTTTCTAAATCTTTATTATCTTGATCAACGATTTTAGCAGATAAGGTATGATCTTCATTTACATATAAGCGCCATACCCGTTCTAAGAATCTTCTAGCTCCATCTAAACCTGTTGTTGACCAAGGTTTTGTTGCTTCTAATGGTCCCATGAACATTTCATATAATCTTAGACTATCAGCACCATGGGAGAAGACAATATCATCAGGGTTAATGACATTACCACGGGATTTACTCATCTTTTCGTTATTTTCTCCTAAAATCATCCCTTGGTTAAAGAGCCGCTTAAATGGTTCCTTACATTTAACTAAACCATAATCATATAGAACTTTATGCCAAAAGCGTGAGTATAATAAGTGACCTACTGCATGTTCACTTCCACCAATGTATAAGTCTACTGGTAACCATTTTTCTAAGCGTTTTTGAGCTTCTTCGCTTTCAAGATCAAGGAATTCACCATTGCCTTTATTTAAAATATACCCAATATAGTACCAACAACTTCCCGCCCATTGTGGCATGGTGTTGGTTTCTCTTCGACCTTTAACACCATCGGCTCTAGTTACTTCTAACCAGTCTTTCGCCTTTGATAATGGTCCTTCAATCGATTTTGAAGGCTTATAGTCACTTAATTCAGGTAATTCTAATGGTAATTCTGATTTATCAAGAATGGTAATGGTGCCATCTTCCCAATGAATGACAGGGAATGGTTCACCCCAATAACGTTGCCGACTGAAAACCCAGTCTCTAAGTTTATATTTAATAGTCTTTTTACCTAAATTATGGGCTTCTAAGTATTCAATCACTTTGTTAATGGCATCTTGATTATTTAAACCGTTTAAGAAGTCGCTATTGATATGGATACCATCATCAACAAAAGCTTGTTTAGAAATATCGCCTTCAACAACTTGTTTAATTGGCAAGTTATGTTTCTTTGCGAATTCATAATCTCTTTGGTCATGTGCTGGTACTGCCATAACTGCTCCCGTACCATAGCTAATTAATACATAATCTGCAATCCAAATTGGTAATAATTCCTTCGTGATGGGATGATATGCATAGGCACCAGTAAAGACCCCAGTTTTTTCTTTGTTTAATTCGGTTCTTTCTAAATCTGTTTTCGCTTTTGATTGGTTACGATATTCATCTACTTGAGCTTTACAATCTGGTGTTGTTATTTGCTCAACAAAAGGATGTTCCGGTGCTAACACTACGTATGTAGCCCCAAATAATGTATCTGCCCGCGTAGTAAAGACTTCGATCGTTAAATCATGATCTTTAACGGGGAAGTTAATTGAAGCACCGATGCTCTTCCCAATCCAGTTCCGTTGCATATCTTTAATACCTAGCGGCCAGTCGATTTCTTCTAGACCTTCAAGTAATTCATCCGCATACTCCGTAATCTTTAACACCCATTGTTTCATGGGACGTTTTACTACAGGGAAGCCACCAACTTCACTAACCATTCTTCCATTTTCGTTAACGATTTCTTCATTAGCTAATACTGTACCTAATTCTTCACACCAGTTGACGTCTACTTCTCTAACTTCAGCTAAGCCTTTTTTATAAAGGAGGGTAAAGATATATTGGGTAATCTTATAATAGTTAGGGTCAGCTGTACTTAATTCCCGATCCCAATCATAACTTAAACCCAAAGATTGGATTTGTTTCCGGAAAGTATTGATATTTTGGGTTGTGAAAATTCCTGGATGATTATTGGTTTTTATCGCGTATTGTTCCGCCGGTAAACCAAAGGCATCCCAACCCATGGGATGTAACACATCATATCCTTGCATCCGTTTCATCCGGGCAACGATATCCGTGGCAGTATAACCTTCTGGATGACCAACGTGTAACCCTTGCCCTGATGGATATGGGAACATGTCTAAAACATAGTATTTAGGTTTAGAATCATCATCAAGCGTTTTAAAGGTTTTATTTTTTAACCAGTATTCTTGCCACTTCTTTTCGATTTTACGATGATTATACATTGTTACTACCTCCTTAATCTTCCTTGAAAATAAAAAAGCGTCCATATCTAAGGACGCAGTATTTACGTGGTACCACCCTAGTTGTGAAAAAACTTCACCACTTTCTCCTTTTACGTTAGGATAACGCAATACTCCAAGGCGAGTTCGCAATCTATCATTCTGACTTCGCACCAACCAGTCAGTCTCTGAAAATGAGGAAGATTACTACTACTCCTCTTCATCGTAAATATGAAGTTTTTCATTTATATATTATTATAATATTATCATAAGATTTATGCAACTAGATTTAATATCTAATTGGAAGGATTTAGTACAAATAGTTTTCCACAATATGTTTATATTATTCAGAGTTTTCCACAAAAAGACGGAGTTTTCCACAGCTTATTTTCTTAATAATAAATACATAAAATAAGGAGCACCGATTAAAGACACAACAATTCCTGTAGGAAGTAGCACATTTATGTTTCTGGCGATGGTATCCGCTAAGACTAATAACCAGCTACCAATAAGCATTGTGACAGGTAGGTTAAGTTGATGTCTGGGACCTAATAAGCGTTTTGCGATATGGGGTGCCATTAAACCAATGAAACTAATACCACCAGTTACTGCCACTGCTAAACTAGCTAAAGCCACTGCCGTAATTAATAGCTTAAGTCTTTCCGATTTAAGTTTTAATCCCACTCCGGTCGCTACATGATTATTTAAACTTAAAATATTCAATATATTTGATTTAAAAATAGTATAAGGAATGAGAAACAGTAAACCAGGGAGAATGGCTAAGACATAAGGCCAATCACTACCCCAGATATTCCCACTCATCCACTTAGCAATAAAATCTACTTGAAAAGGATCTACAGAAGAAAAGATAAAAACCATGGTTCCCGATAAAGCTAAGGAAAATCCTACACCTGTTAAAACGAGACGGATAGGGTGTAATCCTGTAAGTTTATCATAAGCAAATAAGTAGATTAACGCGGCGGTACCTAAACTTGAAATGAAAGCAATAAGGGGGAGGACATAGATAAAGTTAGTTATATTAATAGAAAAGGAAAGATAAAAGATACTAACTCCTACTCCCGCTCCCGCATTAATCCCCATAATACCGGGATCTGCTAAATCATTATGGGTAATAGCCTGTAAGATACTACCTGATAGGGACAAGGCAATCCCAGCTAAGAGTGTTATTGTGATTCGCGGTAATCTTAAGGAATATAATATGAAGTTTTCCTTAAAACTACCATATCCAAGGAGGGTAGGAATGATTCTTTGTAAAGGTAGACTAGCTTTTCCTAAACAGATACTGATAATACATGTTACTACTAATAATATAAGTAAACTTAACACAATGATTCTTTGTTTCTTTTTGAGGTGCGGACTTATGACCATCCTTTCACCCCTTTTCGCATGATAAGTAAGAAGAACGGTAACCCCATTATCGCTATGAGGGATACGACTGGTGTTTCATAAGGTGCATTAATCGTTCTTCCTAATAGATCTACTAAGCACATGAAACTAGCACCAATAATAATTGTCGTAGGAATAATGCGCCGATAATCAGGTCCAGCTATATACCTAGCAAAATGGGGAATCATTAATCCTAAAAAGGCAATATTACCTACTAACGCCACCGAGGCACCTGCCAAGATAACCGTAACAAGCAAGAGTAACATCTTTATTCTTGCGGTTTTTTGACCTAGGCCAATCGCTACTTCTTCACTTAAACTAAGAATCGTTAATTCCCGTGCTAAAAATACAGCTAAAATTAAGCAAATAATGATTAATGGACCAATAACTTGTAACTGTTTCCAAGTAGTACCTACAAGTCCTCCACTGGTCCACATCGATAGGTGTTTGGATATTCGAAAATGGATTCCTAACCCTTCCGTAATAGCGGTAAGTAAGGTAGTAACACAAACACCTGCGAGAACTAACCGATAAGGCGAAAAACCACGCTTACTTATCCCTAAACTTAACACGAGGATGGTGCCGCTTAAAGCACCTAAGAAACAAAATATCATAATAATAAAGGTATTGGCGTTAGGATAGAGGATTAAAGTGAGCGCAAGGGCTAAAGAAGCTCCTGCGGTTAATCCCAATAATCCAGGGTCTACCAAAGGATTTCGTGTTAACCCCTGCATGATAGCACCTGCGACTCCCAGGCTTGCCCCTACTAACATTGCGCCAATTATGCGGGGTATGCGAATTTCCCGCAATAAGTTTATCTGAGTAGATGTTTCTCTAGTGAAAATTGCTTTATAAACATCGCGTAATGAGACATCTGCTGCTCCAAATAACCCTGCGAGGATAAAGGTGCCTAGAAGAAAGATGAAGGCAATTAAGAGAATGATATAGAAAGGCAGAACTTTTTTGGTGGTTGTCATCTCTACCACCTTGATTATTCGCCTAAGAAGAATTTGATGAATAGTTCAAGTTGATAATCTAAAGTAATAGGGTCATTAAAGTAGAACTCAGACGCATCAACTTCAAGAACACGATTATTTAGTACTGCTGGTATATTTTGATAAATTGTGGTTTCTTTGAAGTAAGAGTCATCACCATCATTACTAATAATGAGATAATCGCCAATATATTCCGATAAAACTTCCACTGATAAAGCATAATAACCACTACTTAACGCTACTTCTTTAACTTTTTCTGGCATACTAAGTTTCATTTCTTGGTAGAGGATTTCGGTCCCTCGACCCCAGTTATCACCAAATACATACAACTGTTTACTAAAAGACTCAATTACAGTTACGGTGATATCTTCACCTAATTTTTCTTTTATCTTAACTCCAGCTTCTTGGGCTCTTGTTCTAAAATCTTCTACCCAAGCACGAGCTTCCGCTTCTTTATTTAACAACTTACCAATCTCAATATGAGTAGTAAGATAATCGAAACGACCATATGTAAAAGTTACGGTTGGGGCAATTTCTTTTAAGCGATTTAGGTTTTGGGTGGTTGGTTGGGCAATGATTAAATCTGGTTCAAGTTCTAAGATTGTTTCTAGATCATTTTCGCTTACTTCCACCGCATTCTTTAAGTAAGGTTCATAACGGGCATTAGCCATGCTCCACATATCCGCACCAACGATATTTACTCCTAAAGCCATCACGCTACCTGCATTAAAGGCTGAAAGCACTACTACCCGTTTTGGATTAGCAGGAACTAAAATAGGACCAGTTTCTGATTCATAGTTAATCATCTCTGTATTAGTGGTTGTCTTCATAGTTGTACAAGAAGTTAGTATTAACACCAAGATAAACATTGGGATAAACAGTATTTTTTTCATCATCCTACTCCTTCATTATTTAATAAGATTATATGTATAACATAGGGGTTTTTTTGTTAGGGGGTCTTTGCCAACTATTGCTTCAATCTGGAAGATTTCTCTTAATACATTACGATCAATTACCTCTTCACTTGTCCCTGTCTTAACAATGCGCCCATCTTTCATCGCAATGATAAAGTGGGCAAAGCGAGCTGCATGATTCAAATCATGTAAGACCATCACAATAGTGCGGTCTTCTTCACGGTTCAGTCTTTCTAACAGTTCGAGGACTTCTAATTGATGAGCGATATCTAGATATGTAGTTGGTTCATCTAAGAAGATGATATCCGTATCTTGTGCTAACGCTAGTGCAATCCATGCTCTTTGTCTTTGTCCCCCTGATAAAGAGTCAACCGGACGATACTTTAATTCTAGTAACCCAGTCGCATCTAGTGCCCAGTCGATGATTTCCTTATCCTGTTTCGTTAGTCTGCCAAACCCGGCTTGATAAGGGAACCTACCATAACTTACAAGTTCATAGACTGTAAGACCACTAGGATGATCTGGTGATTGTGGTAGAATGGCCAGTTTCTTCGCCAATTCCTTCGTATTCTCCTTGTGGATTTCTTTACCATCAAGGATAACCTGCCCCTCTTTATAAGGAATAAGGCGGGTCATAGCCTTTAAGAGGGTGGATTTCCCACAACCATTAGGACCGATAATCGTAGTAATCTTCTTATCAGGTATGGTCACAGAAAGATTTTTTACGATGACTTTTTCATCGTAAGCGATGTCTAGATTCATTGTATATAATCGCATTTTAAGCCCCTTCTTTAATCTAATTGATAATGATTATCAATTACACTTACGATTAGTATTATAAGTTATTCTTTTGTGGAAAGTCAAATGATATTGTAAAGCTAGTTATAACTTGAAAAATAATAACCCTTTTATCAAATATTTTGATAAAAGGGTTAGAACTTCCTGTAATATTTAGTTATAGCTAGAATTCTCGATCCTGAGGAATATTTTTCATCACTGCTTGATGCACATAGAAGAAGGTTAGTATTGTGACGATAAAACTATTGATAGAATATATGCTTAAAAGGTTTAAGATCACACTAATAGTGATTGGTAGAGTTCGCGCAAACACCGCAATTTTAAATATTTCCCCATAGCGATATGAGAAACGACTATAGATTAAATACAGAAAAGCCGTAAGAATAAGCATTTCTAAAATGTGTATCACATAGTTAACTAATATATTTCCGATGATTATTAGTGGTAAATATTGCTTAATCACTTCATTTAAACCGCCTACTACAAGATAGTATAAACTATCACTAGGATAAGTAGAATTTTTGATTGCGGTAAAATCAAATTCTTGCCAACTCTTTGGTAAATCTCCATACTCTACTCCTACTGCAAAACCTAACTGATTGACGATATAAACCCGATTTTTCGTCAACTTGATTAAATATAAACCGTTATTAGTATATTTATTGTTTTCATCAGAGACTACCTTGATAAAACCTAACATGGTAAAAATCTCTTGTTTTTTCGCCTCTTCATTACGACATGTATACACACCATCATGAAGCGCACAGTCAGGTAAATCCTTAGCCACATTAAAATCAACATTAATTATTTCAGAAAAGCGGGATTTATCTGTGATATCTAATTCTGGTGATAGCACAAAATCAAGTATGGGCACCAGAATAAAAAACGCTGTTAAAACTAATAAATATAATAATACTTTAAAACCGTTGGTAGTTCGATACTTGATTAATGTTTTGGGATGAAAGAGAAGGTCTGCTAGTTTATTTGTCATATGAGTACCACCCTAATTTGCTTGTTAATATTATTGTATCTAATTTTTACCTTTTTTTAAACATAAATTAATAAATTTCCCTATTTTTACGGAATGTGATAAAATAAAAAACGGTGATAACATGAATAACCAAACTAAACGTTACTATAGTTTAAATCAATATTTACGTACAAGATTTAATTCCAAGGTCTTTAAAGTTCCTTTAAATGCGGGATTCACTTGCCCTAATAAAACTGGTAAAGCAGGATATGGTGGTTGTACCTTCTGCTCCCCTTCAGGTAGTGGTGATTTTGCGGGTAATAAGAAGGACGATTTATTTACCCAATTTAACCTGGTTAAAGAAATGATGCACAAGAAGTGGCCAGAAGCGAAATACATCGCATACTTTCAAGCTAATACTAACACTTATGCACCTGTTGAAGTATTAAGAAAAACCTTTGACCCAGTTTTAAGTTTTAGTCCCGACATAATTGGCATATCGATTGCGACAAGACCGGATTGTCTCGAAGATGATGTTGTTCAGTATTTAGCAGAACTAAACCAAAAAACTAACCTTTTTGTGGAGTTGGGTTTACAAACAATTCATGAGAAGACTGCCAAACTCATAAATCGGGGTCATGATTATGTTACTTTTGTTCAAGGTGTAGAAAAACTACGAAAGCACAATATTGAGACAATCGTTCACATTATAAATGGTTTACCTTATGAAACGCAAGCAGAAATGTTAGAAACAGTTAGCGAACTAGTTAAGTTAGACATACAAGGTATTAAAATTCATCTACTTCATGTAATTAAGAATACCAGAATGGGAAAAGAATATCTTCGTAATCCTTTCCCCTTGATGAGTTTATCAGAATATGTTGATACAGTTGTTAAGCAATTAGAACTCATCCCCCCCCACATCGTCATCCATCGGTTAACTGGAGACGCGGTAAGAGAAGATTTAATTGCGCCAATGTGGAGTTTAAAGAAATGGGAAGTTCTCAATGCAATTGATGAAGAATTAGAAAAAAGGGATACTTATCAAGGTCGGTGTTATCATGGCACTAAATAAAGTCTTAGATTATGCAAAGTTTCTTATTAAAGAGATTTCACAAGAAGATGATTACTTAATCGATGCGACAATTGGTAATGGTCAAGATACTTTATATCTCGCTAAGTTAGTACCTTTAGGTAAAGTCTTTGGTTTTGATATTCAAAGTAAGGCAATCTATAATACTAAGAAACTTCTTGAAGAAGCAGGTATTACTAATGTAGAACTCTTTCATACAAGCCATGCGGAAGTGAAGAATGTAATAAAAGAGGTATATCATGGTAAGATTACAGCTGCCATGTTTAATCTCGGTTATTTACCTGGTGGCAATAAAACGATTACGACGATAACGGAAACAACGATAACGGCAATCGAAAACATCTTAGATATTTTAAAACCAGGAGGAATCATCGCCATTGTTGTTTATCCTGGTCATGAAGAAGGGAAACGAGAAAGTAAAGCGCTCCTTGAGTATCTCAAGGAGCTAGACCAAAAGCATTATCAATGTTTAATATATCGATTTATTAATCATAAGGAAGATGCTCCTTATGTCTTAGCCATCGAAAAACGCACTTAAATCACAATGCGTTTTAAATGAGCTGGTAAGATTGTCGTGACTTCATAAGAGATGGTATTTAAATGATGGGCAACTTCTAAAGCACTGACATGAGGTCCGATTAACTCTACATCTCCCTCAACATGAGGATGAGGTAATCTAATCATCATGGCATTCATGCAAACACTACCAATGATATCAGTATAATGCCCATCAATATATACTTGCCTACTAGTGTTATGTCTGATAATTCCATCAGCGTAACCACAGGGGAGGACACCGATCCACATATCTTGTTTAGGTTTAAACTTAGCGCCGTAGCCAACGATTTCTTCGGCGCTAACTAATTTTTTCAGGACAATTTTAGCGTATAACGATAATACTGGTTTTACATCAGGACTATCACAGATACCATATAAGCCTAACCCAATTCTCACATGGGTAGTTTCGGGTATGTCTAAATTATTTAGTACAGCACTAGTACTACATAAATGGATATAAGTAAATTCATGATCAATACTTTCTAACATCTCTAAGAAGCGCTTTTGTTGGCGGATGCTGTAGATTTCATCATTTGGACTATGAAAATGACTATAAATCCCTACTAGTTGCCACTTTTTTGTTTTGATGTAATTAAGCATTTCATCAAGTTCATGTTGACTCTTTATCCCAAACCGATTCATACCTGTATCGACTTTAATGTGCAATTTAAGTTTATCGGTATCTTGGGTAAGTTTTTGGAGTTCAGTTAAGCTATTAACAGTAATCATTAAATCATTTTCTAATACGATATCCAGATAATTATAATCAATTGGGTTTAAGATGAGGATCGGTTTGGTAATACCATTTTTTCTTAAACTAAGGGCATTATCCAAACTATCCACCGCAAACACATCAGCTTCTTCATTGAGAATCTTGGCAACTTCTAACATTCCATGACCATAGGCATTACTTTTAATCACCGCAATCAGTTGCTTATTACTTTTTTCTTTAAAAAAGCGGGCATTATGCAACAGATTAGCGCGGTTTATGGTAATATAGGTAAGCCCATACTTATCCATTCAATCACTCCCTCATACATCTCCCTACTAACTTATTATATCACATCTTCTTATAGCACCAATATTCTAATAAAAAAAATCACCAAGTATTTGGTGATTTTTCTAGTTCTGTGAGTGATAATAGTTATACACTTCCCGTTTAGAAAGTTTCCGTTCAGAAGCAACTCTTTTAATCGCTTCACTCTTTGATAAACCTAACTCAACGTAATGATTAACATGCTCTATGATATCCATTTCTTCAATTAACGGATCTTGGGGATATTGGGGATGAGTTGTTCCTTCCACAATAATCACAATCTCTCCTTTAATTTCTTCATAATAAGTAAGGACATCATTAAGGAGACCACGATAGACTTCTTCATACCGTTTCGATATTTCCCGTACAATGGCACAACTTCTTTCTCCGAACACTTCGCTCATTAAGCTAATCGTTTCTTTAAAGCGGTGCGGTGACTCATAGAAAATCATTGTATAGGGATGATAAGTTAACTCTTCTAATTGTTTCCTTTTTGCTTGTTTATGATGGTCTAAGAAGCCAAAAAAGGTAAAAGGTTGTGGTACTACCCCCGAACATATGAGGGCACTGATGAGCGCACTCGGACCAGGGATGGGTACAACATCGATATTATTCTCAATCGCAAGTTTAACAATTTCAAAACCTGGGTCGGAAATACAGGGTGTACCAGCATCACTCACCAAAGCGACATTATTTCCTAGTTTAATTTTATCAATAATATTAATGCCACTTTCATACTTATTATGTTCATGATAACTGATTAATGGTTTCTTAATATCATAATAGTTTAATAATTTAATTGTTACTCTGGTATCTTCACAGGCGATATAATCCACCATCCGTAAGATTTCTAAAGCTCGAAAAGTGATATCACCAAGATTACCAATAGGGGTACTAACGAGATAGAGTTTCGCATTTGTAGTTTCGTAACTTTTTTGAATAAGCATTTAATAATCACCACTTTTAATTGGGAAGATTAGCTAAGATAATTGTAACTCCCCTTACTACTTGTTGCTTAATTATATTATAACCTGTTTCTTCTAATAAGATATTGATAGAATAGTTGGGACGCTTTTTATAAAACAAGGATAAGTATAATCCTATAATGAGCCCAGCATGAGTTATTTTATCTGGTTCAACATCAACGATTAAGATTTTACCTCTTAATTTTAAGGTTGGTTTTATATTTATAAGGATATCCTTGATTTTTTCCTTAGAATGACCTGTTAAGGCAAAAAACATGGTCACTAAATCGTTGTGCTCTTTTAATGTTGGCATATTAGCTAAACTTACGAATTCAAGATTAGGCAACATACTGCGCCGCCTTTTCATTTTGGCAATTTTCAAGTACTTTTGGTTTTCTTCGATTCCTAAAGCTTGCGAAAATGGAAAAGTTTTAGCTATCTTTATGGTAATATTACCAGTGCGACAAAAAATATCCAAGATTTGTTTATCATTGGGTGTAATGTATTGATTTATAATATCATCAATATCAATATCCCGTAATAATTTAATTAATATGGAATTTTGTAATTCGCTTATCTGCGAATTACTGTTATGCGTACTTCTTTTTTTTGTCATATTGAATCCCCCTAAAATAAAACCCCTAGATTACTCTACTTTCATTATAGTAAGTTTAGTTACCTATGTCAACCAAACAAAAAGACCCTATTGGGTCTTTTAATCTACTGTGTAAATTCGCCGTGCAACTTTATTAAATATCACTAAAATAATTGCGCAAATGATAACTGATGGTACCATATATGTCGCATTGTATCCCATTGAGAATAACCAGTCACCCCAAGTTACACCTTTACTAAAATCTACTGAATCGGTACTATCGATATATCTTGCCCAATAGATTACTCCGGATAAAACATGCGAGAAATATCTTAAGAATCCTCCTAATATAGTACCACTGATTATACCAATTATTTGGTATTTATTATTGTTACTTTGAACCCATTTAAAGAAGACACCAGCAAAGCCAACTAAGCCATATGCAAGTGTATAATCAAGAAGAAATTGGAGGAAGAAAAGATAATAGGTTACCCCTAAGATAGTTTGTAAGGTACCTAAAAGTAGTCCCGAAACTAAGCCGGGAATAAGTCCCCGCCGATAGGCAAGAACAAAGACTGGTAACATGGAAATACTAATGGAACCCCCATTAGGAAAAAGCTGAATTTGCGTTAGGTTCGCAATTAAGTCAAAGATAACCGCTAATGCGGTTAGAAGGGCAATTTCGACAATAACTAATACTTTTTGGTGATTTGTTTTCATGTTTACCTCCTTAATATTTATTTAAGGAGCTATTAACCAAGATAAATAAAAAACCTCCTAAATTACACTAAGAGGTTTGGAGTCTCTATAAATAGAATTATAGAGGACAATATATCTTTCCCTGCGCTAGCATTACCTAGATCAGGTTCAATGGGTCGTTACCCTATGGTAACCTCTCAGCCGTAATAGCTCCCCAAAGTATTTAGTTACATTTACTATTATAGACAGATATCTCTTGTTTGTAAAGTAAGATGTATTTAAAGAATGGTAATGGCAGGATGATTAATATCAAGTTTCATAATTCCATGAGCTGCGGAAAAGGCAATGGTCGCAATATCACCATCAAGGCTAACAATAATCCCTTCACCAAAGCGGGAATGAAGGATTTTCGTACCAATTTTCGCTTTCTTGATATTTTCACTTTTCTTATCATTTAAGGTTGGTAAGGAAACGGAAGTAAATTGCGGTTTTGATTTTTCTATCTGCATAACCTTAATCTTTCTTACACCCTGATAACTAAGGAGATCTGGATCAATCTCAGATAGGAAGCGGCTTTCCGGATTCATCCTATATTGTCCATAGATCTTTCTTTGTTCACTATTTGTAATGTAGAGTTCATTCATTGCTCTCGTACAAGCGACATACATTAAGCGTCTTTCCTCTTCAAGTTCTTCAACATCATCCCTTAAGGGAAAAATGTTTTCTTCGACACCATAGATAAAGACAATCGGAAACTCTAATCCTTTTGCAGCATGAATGGTCATAAGTTTAACCGCATTTTCTTTCTTTTCCCGTTTGTCACTTGATAAGGTGACATTATTTAGGATTAAACAGAGTTTATCATAATTAGTCATATCAACAGTAGCCATACCTAACTCATTTAAATCTTCTTCAATATCTAATGTTAAGGTCTTAAACTCATCTAAGTTTTCTAATCGACTCTCTGCTTCTTCTGTATCTTCAAGTTCTAGCATTTCGCGATAACCTGTTTTTTCTAGTACTAAATCGATAAAGTCATTTATATCTAAATCATTATTGGCTAATGGTTTTTGCAGGTCTTCAATTAAGTTTACAAAGATTAATAGATTTTGTTTAGCCCTCTCATTACCAAGTATCTTACAACTTTCAAAGAGGGAAAGTTCATGTTCATTGGCATAATGTTTAATATCTTCAATGGTCTTTTCACCAATGTTCCGTCTCGGCACATTAACTATCCGTAAAAAGGCTGTATCATCGTCGGTGTTAACAATGAGTCTTAGGTAGGCACCTAGGTCTTTAATCTCTTTCCGTTCAAAGAAACTCACGTTACCATAGATTTCATAATCAATATGATATTTCTTTAAAGTTGTTTCTAGCGCTAAACTCATCGCATTAGTTCGATAGAGGATCGCAAAGTCTTTATAGTTATAACCTTCCCGATCAATCTTTTCAAGGATTTTTAATGCTATATACTCTGTTTCCACATCACTATTTACAGCCCGATAATAAACGGGAAGATAATCACTTTTTCTGTCACTCCATAGTTGTTTTACATATTTATCACTAGGATAATTATGTTTGATTAAGCAGTTAGCGACATCTAAAATGCTTTGGACAGAACGATAGTTTTGTTCGAGGTAGATGATTTTTGCTTGTTCGAAGTCCTTCTCAAAATTTTTGATATTTCTAATATCGGCACCCCGCCAACTATAAATGGATTGATCAGTATCACCAACCGCAAAAACATTTTTATGTTTAGCGGATAAATATTTAACAAGTTTAAATTGGGATTTATTGGTATCTTGATATTCATCAACTAAGATGAATTGGAAGCGTTGTTGATAATAGTTTAATACTTCTTTATCTACTTCAAAGAGTTTTAAAGCTAGCATGATTAAATCATCAAAATCTAACGCATTAGCCCGTCTTAATGATTCTTGATACTTCTTATATACCCGATAGATCATATCGCTGAACTCATCGCTTACTTCTTTACGATAGTCTTCGGGAAAGAGATATTCATTCTTAATTTGCGATATCAACGAAAGAACTTTCTTGGGAGGATAATGTTTGGAATCGATGTTTAAATCGTGTAAAACAGCTTTTATGGTGTTGATAGAATCTGTATCATCATAAACAATGAAGTTATGCTTATACCCAAGAACATCAATATCTTGCCTTAAAATATAGACGCAAAAAGAATGAAAAGTTGAGATATGCATATCTTTAGCTTTAGCGCCTATGAGTTTAGTAACCCGTTCTTTCATCTCTTTAGCTGCTTTATTAGTGAAAGTGATGGCAAGAATACTTCTTGGGGACACTTGTCTTTCTTCGATTAAATAAGCAATCCGGTGGGTTAAAACTTTCGTTTTCCCACTACCAGCTCCAGCCATCACTAATAATGGTCCTTCATAATGCTTAACCGCTTCAATTTGTGGTAGATTTAATCCTTTTAAGATCTGGTTCATGATATCACCCTTCTTTACTTAAGCATTATTATATCAAACAATCGTTTGTTTTTCGACTGCTAATTTAAATATCTTCATAATTATACCAGATACTACCATAATAATAAACGAATATTTCATGCGGGTGATCACTTTGATTGCGATAAAAGAGTATCTAGAATTAAATTATCAAGTTATACTTCAGAAACTTTTAAACACAATCATAATAATAATTTGTGCCATAATTATTTATCAATT
>JAAYWZ010000137.1 GCA_012516175.1 Bacilli bacterium | reverse complement strand
TAACTACTAATTACCTAGTACTAAACAACAGGATGATTTCCTATAAAATCATTTACACATAATTATTGACGCAACCGTTATAATTATACAATATTGAAATCTATTTATACTATTAACCCTTTGAAATATATGGTATAAAATAATAAACAGTTTGGATTTATGTCCAAAATATTGACATAAATCCATGATTTAGATCAAGAAGATAATTAACCACATTTTCTTCACATAACATACCTCTAAAACAACGATAATATCGATAATTAACTATATCTAAATCATTACGATTTTAAAGTAGTAATCGCCAATAATTTTTAAACTAGTGTAGTTTTTATGGTCATTTTTCATGATTCTAATTCTTATCTTATTAAGAGAAAGAAAGTATTAGAGGAGATTATTTCGATGCGGATGATGAATTTCATAGTAACTATTAATAATACGATTAACAGTAGAATATGAGGTATTAATATGTTTAGCGATATCACATTCAGAGATAATATCAAAAGTTTCAAGAGTGACAGCTAATTTAGTGTTATTAGATATATAACAATTAGGTTCAACGATATTAGTTCTTAGGATAAAGTTAAAACCACACTCATGACAAAGGATACGTTGTTTTCTTAGTTTTAAGTAAGCATTCATATTAGATACTTTATGTAAGGTAATAAGAGAAGGTTAAAAACCATTTTTTCGAACTGATTACGATTAGAATAAATACAACCACATTTCTCATAATGATTGGGGATATAAGTAAGTTTAGCGTGATAGACAAGAGACTTAAAACCTGTAACAGTTTCGTAAGTGACACAATTTTGATTAAAAATGATATTTTCATCTTTTAAATTAAGCGATAATAACATACAATTATTATGAGACATATTTCCACCCCTTGGTTTAGTTTATTTTGTTCAAATCATATTCTATCAGGGTATTGGAGATATGTCTCACTTTTTTTATATAAAATATGGTGTGAGTTTATTTACCCACACCAAATAATATAGAACCGCTATTAAATAAGGCTAAGATTTGAAATCTTAGTCTTTTTCATTTTTAATCATTACATAAAGTAATGAAAGCCTTTACATCTGCTTATCATTATGATAAACTACAAGTGATTATGAAAATCTTCACAAAATTTGGTGATAAAATGATCTATTTCGATAATGCTGCTACAACTATCCATAAACCACGCGAAGTTATTGATGCAGTAGTTAATGCATTAAATTGTTTAGGTAATGCAGGTAGAGGTACATCAGCTGAATCATTAAATGCTTCAAGAGTTATCTATGAAACCCGTGAAAAGTTATGTAAGTTATTTAATGCAGAATCTCCAAAACAGATTGCCTTCACATATAATGCGACAATGAGTTTAAATATAGCTATCAAAGGCTTATTACAACCTGGGGACCATTGTATAACTACAGTCTTAGAACATAACTCAGTTCTAAGACCTTTATATGAATTAGAAAAGTACGGAGTCGAAATATCATTTATTAATTGTGATGATAAAGGTTGTTTAGGATTGGATGAATTAGAAAAATTCATTAAACCAAACACTAAAGCCATTATCTGTACCCATGCTTCAAATGTAACAGGTAATATAGTTGATATTAAATATATCGGTCAAATTGCGAAAAAACATGGGGTAGTATTTATAGTTGATGCTGCCCAAACAGCAGGTATAATTCCGATTGATGTCATTGAATGTAATATAGATATTTTATGTTTCACAGGTCATAAATCACTTTTAGCACCTCAAGGGGTTGGAGGTATCTATGTTAGAAAGGGAATAAACTTAAAACCGCTTGTAACTGGAGGAAGTGGTTTTGATTCATTTAATGAAGCCCATCCTGAATTAATGCCAAGCCATTTAGAGGCAGGCACTCTGAATAGTCATGGGATTGCAGGTTTAAATGCCGGATTAAGTTACCTTGAAAATGTTGGAATGGATAAGTTAAGAGAAGCTGTTCAAGAGTTAACTTGGTTATTCTATCAAGAAATTAAAGATATTGATGAAATTAAAACTTATGGTGATTTTCACAGTAAAGAAAGATGTCCAATTATATCATTTAATATCCTAGATTATGATTCTGCCTTTATTAGTGATCTCTTATTAACAAATTACAATATCGCATCTCGACCTGGTATCCATTGTGCTCCCTTAATCCATAAGGCTCTTGGTACAATTAATCAAGGGGTAGTAAGATTCAGTTTTTCTTATACAAACACAAAAACAGAAATTCTTTATGCTACTAAAGCGCTAAAAACTTTATTAAGGGATATAAAGAATTGTATAAAATAAGAGAGGTAGAAAGTATGAAGTATTTGAATCAAAAAAAGTACTTAATTCTTGCAGGGATTATTTGTGGATTAGTGGCTATGCTACTTGCTAACTATGGTAATCCCAAAAACATGGCAATTTGTGTCGCCTGTTTTATCCGTGACACTGCAGGTGCACTTGGACTTCATCGTGCTAGTAAAGTTCAATATGTACGTCCTGAAATCATCGGCATTGTTTTAGGTGCTCTAATCATTTCCCTAAGCACGAGAGAATTCAAATCAGTAGGTGGCTCAAGTCCGATGATACGTTTCTTACTAGGGGTAATGATGATTATTGGTGCCTTAGTGTTCTTGGGTTGTCCATT
>JAAYWZ010000136.1 GCA_012516175.1 Bacilli bacterium | reverse complement strand
TTCCTGAAGCATTTGCAGAGGGAATAGAGGGTGTGGGGTTACACCCAGTTAGAGTAAATATAGCGTAAGCTATGTTGACTGATAAATCATTTTATTAAAATAAATAACTTTATTTATTGATTTTAATAAAATGGATAACCTGGCTATTCTCCCTGACCCAAGTGCATCAAAAGTAACTGATGGTAAGATTATTTGGGATAACTTTAGTGATGGAGTATATGTAACTACGCTTGCATTCTTTGATGATTACTTAAATGAAAATAAAGAACTAGTTAATAAGTTCTTTGAAGCTACAAATAAAGCTATTCAAAAACTAAGTACAGAAGCTGAAGTAACAGTTAAAGAATATATTGTGAAGCAAAACTTATTAACTGCTGAAGATACCAATATTATCACTTTACCCACCTATCATAAATTATTCTCACCAAGTAAAGAAGATTTTGATCCAGTGATGAATTGGATGGTTGAAAAAGGTTTAATTGCTGAACCTTATAACTTAGATGATGTATTATATAACTGGCAAAAATAAGCTAACTCTTTTGAGTTAGCCTGTTTTTCATGGAGGACCTATGATTGAAATACGCAATTTGTCCTTCAATTATGAGGATAGTGAAGAAACATTAAAGAATATCAATTTAAGTATTAATAAGCATGAAAAAGTATCTATTATTGGTAAATCAGGATGTGGTAAGACCACATTACTATTACTACTAGCAGGTATTTATAAACCTACTAGTGGAGAAATTTATATTAATGATAAATTACTCACAAATGTGCGAAAAGAAACAGGAATTATCTTTCAGAGTGGTGGCTTATTTCCTTGGAAAACTGTATATCAGAATTTAAGTTTAGCGATTAAGTCGAATAATTCGAACATCACTAAAACAGAAATGAATGAAAAAATAGATAATGTATTAAGAGAATTAGATATATATGAGCATAAACATAAATATTTAAAAGAACTTAGTGGTGGTCAAATACAGCGTGTGGCGATAGAACGAATCTTAGTTATGAATGTGGATTTACTATTGATGGACGAGCCATCTAGTTCTTTAGATGCATTAACGAAAGACGCATTTCAAAATACAATGTTAGAGCTATATAAAAAACATGATTTGACTTCCATTATTATTACTCATGATATTGAAGAAGCAGTTTATCTTGGACAAAAAATAATAGTGATGAAAGATGGTTATATCCATAGCATTATTGATAATGAATTTTATGGGGATAAGGATGCAAAAAAAACTATACAGTTCTATGAGAAGTGTATAGAAGTAAGAAAGCATTTGGAGTAAGAAAATGAAAAGATTGTATGGCTTAGTTAGTTTTATTGTCTTCTGGTACTTAATTAGTCTTGTTACAAAAGCAGTTATTCCCTATCCCCATGATGTGATTAGATCATTCTTAACTTTGTATCCAAAAGAGTTGCATATTCACACCCTAGCAAGTTCAAGAAGATTAATAATAGGATTGATAATCTCTGTTGTTTTAGGTGTTCATTTAGGTATATGGTTAGGATTATCAAAAAAGGCTGAAGCGTTACTTCAACCTTTGATTTATATCTTATACCCAATACCTAAAGCTGCATTATTACCAATTTTCATTATCTTGTTTGGAATTGGTGATTTAACCAAGATTATTTTGATTGTTGTAATTGTGATATTTCCAATCATCATCAATATTAAAGATGCCATTCAGGCTATACCTAATGAATATTTCTATGTGGCAAGATCACTTAACTTAAGTAAAAGCCAAATGTATAAAGACATGATTATTCCGGCAATACTACCTAAACTATTTACCACATTACGCATTAGCATTGGAATTGCGATAGCGGTGCTATATTTAAGTGAAAATTTTGCGACATTTGAAGGTTTAGGATATTATATAACTATTTACATGACTAATAAACTTAAACTATTTTGTGGAATTTTAGCTTTATCACTTGTAGGATATATATTATTCTTAATAGTGGAATTCTTAGAAAAGAAGTTGTGTAAGTGGGTGTAGATAATCTTCAAGAAATTTGAGAATAATTTTAATGATTATTTAGTGAAATTACAAAGAATCCAAATATTTTTAATTGGTATTAAACTAAAGGTATATATCAGTCATTTCGAAGCTATATATTTATAATTTTTATTATGGAAAAAACGACTTGGTTTAGTTTAAAAAAATGTTTATATAATTAATGATTTTATCAATAATGATAGTGTAAAATATTTTGTGTAAATAGAAAAGGAAGTCATCCTGTGTTAAAATAAAATTTGGAAAAAAAACACTATAACACAGAAAGGATGACTTCCATGTATAATGATACTACAAGATTAAAAGAAATTCTATCAAATAATGTCAATTTGAATGAATTTATTTTAGAACTAATTAAAAACATGATAGAAACGCTCTTAAAAGCAGAACTTACAGAGTTTTTGAAATATGAAAAATATGAATCTAAAGGACGAAATAGTGGTAATTCACGTAATGGTTATTATAGTAGGGATTATGAAACAAAGTATGGAAGAATCGAAGACATTCAAATACCAAGAGATAGGAATGGAGAGTTTGAACAACAGTTACTCCCACCATATAAGCGAAGAGATAGTTTTCTTGAAGATATGATTGTGGCGATGTATTCAAGAGGAGTATCAACAAGGGAGATTGGGAAACTAATTGAGAAGTTATATGGACAACATTATAGTGCTCAGACCATAAGCAATATTACAGAAGTAGCTATAGAAGCGATAAAAAAATGGCATGAAAGGAAGTTAAAAGAACGCTA
>JAAYWZ010000135.1 GCA_012516175.1 Bacilli bacterium | reverse complement strand
TCTAATAACTATATAATCAGACTTTATAATTTCATTCTTAATTATCTTTTTAATCTTTCGTTTATTTAATATACCTTTTATATTTGATAAATTTGGACATTCTATAATATCTAGTGTTGATAAAGTTATTCTCGAATACTTTTGCATCACATGCTCTTTATCTACATTTTTAACTCTTATTAGTACACCTATTTTATCAGCTATAATGTGATATCTTTTAAACATTTCATCATTATGAGCTGCACCGTAATAATTATTATATTCATCTTTTAATATTGGGCCATCATGACAAAAAAGCACTTTCATTATCTCATTCCTATCTTAACATATATTATTCATTCTCATAAGATTTATCCTTATTTGCTTAATACTTAATTAATCTAAATTTACTTCCAAGTACAAAATCAAAATCATCAGGTTCAAACTCTACATAACCACTTCCATGAAAAAAAGTTAATTCGCCAAAATATATATTACCATTTATGTTATATAAATCTACTCTTACATGAGGAAAATCTTCTGATAAAATTTCTGCAATTTCTACCATTTTTTCATAATTAAAAGGTTTACGAATAGTATTATCTGTGTCTCTTAATCCTTTTCTTCTATACTTTAAATGTTCAAAGTCACGAGAGTATATGCCAAAACGCATGTTTTCATCCAAATAACGTTCTGAATTAACAAATACACAAAATACTTTACCATCAAAGCATATAAATTTATAATCAATCAAATCATTGTTTTCATCTGTTTCTAAATATTTTTCGCAAATAATCCTTGGCTTAACAATATAATATGGCCACTCTCTTCCAGCTTTTACTGTTCTGCTATTTATCCAATTATCTAGTAACTTCCTTGTTTTGTTAAAATCTAAATTAGATTTATCTTCACATATAATATTTGTATGACTCCCATTTGTTGCTTTTAAAACGAACTTATCTGGTAATTTCTCAAAATTAATATCATCTACTCTTTCATAAACTCCATATAATGGTATTAAAATGTGACCTAATCCTTTTGAAGAAACATATTCTCTAACACTATACTTATCAACACATACTGTCATCAATGGATTTCGATAATATAATTTGTACCATTGCAATTTTTCAGTAAACCTTAATGGACTTTTTAGATTAAGTTTTCTTTTAGTTTTTATATAATATTGCAATTTAATCATAAGTTTATCTGGAATAAACTCTGTAAATTTCAATATTTTTAATCTAATATCTCGTGAAGGAATTATTTTTTATAATTCATTAAAATCACCTAAGTACTTCTTTTATATTTTCTAAGTAAGTTTCTACAATTATTTTTCTATCAAATTCATTTTCAACTTTCTTTCTGCCTTCTATTCCCATTTGCTTCTTTTCAGGATAACTCAATTTTAAAAACTTCTCAATTTTAATAATCAAATCATTAACATTACGAGGTTCAATTAAATAACCGTTCACATTATCATTTACTACTTCTCTACACCCACTACGATTTGTGGTAATAATTGCCCTACCACATGCTGCACTTTCCAATAAAACATTTGACATTCCTTCTGGATAATATGTTGGGTGAATAATACAATGTGCTTTTCTGTAAAACTCCAACACATCTCTTTGAAAACCATGATATTTAATAATGCCTTTTTTTTCTAATTCAACTAATTTATCTTGATATTCTTCTTCACAAAATCCAACAATGTGAAAGATTGTATTAGAATACTTAGATTTAATATATTTAGCTGCTTCTAAATACTCTTCTATCCCTTTTTCCTTCATAATTCTCGATACGTACAGAAAGTTTATATAGTTATCTTTTGGATAGTTATCGGTTTTATATTGCTCTATATTAACACCAGAGCCAGGAATAAGTTTATATTTACCCCTAATTAGTTTCTTTTTATTCACAAATTCTTGATTCTCTATATTTTGAAAAAAAACACAATACGCTTTTTTTAATGCAATTTTATACAACCATAATGTAATTCTTTGGATTAATCCGCCATTTTCCACAGCAGACCCTAGTCCTGTAACATTAACAATGTATGGTATTTTATACATTCTACAAACAATACCACCATAGATGTTAGGCTTAATTGTATATGTTAAAACAATATTTGGTTTGACTTGCTTTATAATCTTAATATAATTAAGTATAAGCTTTAAATCAGTAAACGGATTTGCTCCTCTTCTACTTATAGGTGTATTGATAAACTCACATCCTAATTCCAACAATTTAGGTATAAAACCACCGTCAGGAAGAGAAATGTATACTTTATATTCTTTAGTTAATTCCTCGATTAATTCTTTTCTAAACTTGTATAACCCAATATCATTATTTGCTAATATCAATATTCTTTTCATTATCATATAATCTCCTTACAGGAACACCTACATATTTTCCTACCTCATTAATATTATCAATCACAACTCCACCTGCTCCAATTATACAATCACAGGAAATCGATATGTTATTTATAACTTTAGATCCAATTCCTAACCAAGTACAATTACCAATAATAACATTTCCAGCTAGATTAACTCCAGGAGATATATGTACATAATCTCCAATAATATTATCATGATCTATTGTAGATGCAGTATTAAGAATACATCCTTTTCCAATTTTAGAATCACTATTAATTACAACATTAGCCATAACAACACTGCCCATATCAATAGTGACATTACTAGCTATTACTGCACAAGGATGAACTAATGTTGGTATTGATGCATTATGTTCAGTGAGCAACTCTATAATGCTTTTTCTAGTGTAATTGTTACCTATTGCTACAAATATATCATGACTGTCAATAAATTTTGTAAAATCTTTTGTTTTACCAATAACTTTAATGCTTAATACTTCTTTTATATTTTCATTATCATCCAGAAAAGTTATCGTCTTCCATTTTTGCATTTTTAATGCAATATCAGCACATACCTTGCCGTGCCCACCAGCACCAATTATCAATAGTTTTTCTTTCACTCTTAGTCACTTCCCGTGAATCTTTCCATAGTAACTGAGTTTTCAGAACTTATACCCTCACGTTTTAATACTTTTATTACTGTCAAAAATAATATTTTTATATCTTTCAGAAATGTTAAATTATTAACATATTGAATATCAATTTTAAACTTTTCTTCCCAACTTATCGCATTTCTACCATTAATCTGCGCTAATCCCGTTAATCCAGGTCGT
>JAAYWZ010000134.1 GCA_012516175.1 Bacilli bacterium | reverse complement strand
TTGTATTTATACCGATAAAGACAATATAATAACAACAGTTATTATAAATTAGTATATTTATTGACATTAAATTATCTTCGTTATATAATTCATACTAGTTATACTTTTCATACTTATTATACTAGAGGTGATATAATGAAATATCCACAAGGAAAGTATGCATGGACGGTAAAAGTAGGCGAAAAAGGGCAGATTGTTATTCCTAAAGAGGCAAGAGAAATCTTTAATATTAATCCTGGTGATACCTTAATTCTATTAGGTGATGAAAAACAAGGAATTGCGATTCCACCTAAGAATACATTTACTCTCCTAACTGAGAGAATCTTTGGAAGTAACATAGGAGGAAATGATGATAGCGATTGAGACAAAGAATATAACGAAAAAATATAGCGATGTTTTGGCTGTAAATAATTTAAATCTAAGTATAAATGAAGGTGAACTATTTTCTTTACTTGGTCTTAATGGTGCAGGAAAGACAACAACAATAAAGATGCTTACTTGCTTAATAAAACCTACGAGTGGTGATGCATTTGTGTTAGGAAATAGTATTAAAGAACACACCCAACTCGTAAAGGAAGTTACTAATGTTTCACCACAAGAAACCGCGGTAGCATCTAATTTAACAGTTAAAGAAAACTTAGAGTTTATCGCTGGTATCTATGGGCAAAACAGAAATGAAGCGAATGAAAGTGCGCTTAAAATGGCTGAGCGATTTAAATTGCAAGATGTTTATCATAAAAAAGCTAAAACCCTCTCAGGAGGTATACAAAGGCGTTTATCTATTGCGATGGCACTAATATCTAGACCAAAAATACTATTTTTAGATGAACCAACGTTAGGATTAGATGTTATAGCTAGAAGAGAATTATGGGCAATAATCAAAGAGTTAAAGAAGGATGTGACCATCATCTTAACAACACATTACTTAGAAGAAGTAGAAGCATTATCAGACCGAGTAGGTGTAATGACTAAAGGAGAACTAGTGGCTTGTGGTACTGTAGCTGAACTAAAACAACAAACTAATACTACTTCGTTAGAAGACGCCTTTATTAAACTATCTGGAGGTGTTTTATGAAAACAATTCTCTTTTCTAAACGAAATACAAAAGAAATTCTTCGTGATCCGATAAATCTCTTTTTCGCGTTAGGTTTTCCACTGATTCTATTATTGTTGTTTTATATAATAAATAATGCAATTCCTGCAGAAGCTAATAACAACATGTTTAATATTGAAAATACAGCTCCAGGCATAGCAACATTCGGAACAGCATTCTTTGCCCTCTTTGCGGGAATGTTAGTTTCGAAGGATCGTACTAGTAGTTTTCTCATGCGCCTTTTTACTTCACCAATGAAAGCAATGCATTATCTTTTAGGCTACACCTTACCCTTATTACTAATGGCAATTATCCAAAGTTTAATAACCTTTATCTTTGCGATTATCCTCGGACTACCCTTCACTATAAATATCTTTCTAGCTATGATAACAGTAATACCAATATCTTTATTATTTATTGGTATCGGATTATTATGTGGTAGTTTTCTTAATGATAAAGCAGTTGGCGGTATTTGTGGTGCTCTACTAACAAATGTTGCTGGTTGGTTTTCTGGAGTATGGATACCGTTAGAGTTAATTGGAGGAGTCTTTAAGCAAATTGCAGTAATACTACC
>JAAYWZ010000133.1 GCA_012516175.1 Bacilli bacterium | reverse complement strand
GAATATTATTTGCTTCAAATTCAGGGCTGAATAGAAAAGAGAGAAAGGAGCCCATTAATAACCTCACATTAAAATCGAGTGATTCAATCGGGAAATCTAACTCTAACAATAAATCTTTAAATAAGAGCCAAAATTGATTTAATAAATCATCCTTTCCCAATTCTAATATAAGTGTATTTTCTTTAAGAATTAAGGCTAAAATCTGATTATTTTTTGATACAAATTGAATTCTTTCTATTAAGACGGATTCTAGCTTTTCTTCTGGTGTCAATGTTTTTGATAAAGCGATTGTTTCTTTTAATGATTGTAATAAAACTGGCTCAATTACCTCTAAAAACACTTCTTGTTTAGAAGAAAAATAGCGAAATAATGTGACTTCAGAAATATTAGCTGCTTTGGCTATCTCTAATGTAGTACTACCGTTGTATCCATTTTGGATAAAAACCTTTTGAGCAGCTTCTAATATTTGCAGTCTTCTTTCTTTTTATTTAAACGATTCATATTATTAAATAAACCTCCCTTATGTTAGTAAGTACTTACATATTATATGTGATTTTTTAAAAGTTGTCAACATATTAATTAAAATATTTAATTATATCTTTATGAACATACATAAACTTGTCTTATCTTATCGTTATTTATACACAAATTCTAATTTTATTTAATAGTCTCTGTCGGGTAAATACCATAATTGAAGAGGAAGTGTATATTTAAATATCAAATTTACAAAGATGAATTAGATTTACTTAACGATGATGAATTGATAATTGATAACAGTTTTAAACGTGTGCTTACTAAATGGATATAAAGTAATAAATAAAAAAAGTTGGCCGAAGCCAACATAATTATTGAGGGGTAGAGTGGTTTCCCACTCTGTATTAGGGGTTATTATGAAAAGGGTATATGGGGTGCAAAATAAAATTTTGCTATAATGTTACGAAAAGTAACATTCTTTATGATTATATCACAATCAATTTTACTTGTTAACCTTTATTATAATTTTTAAAACAAAAAGGTTCCAGAAGCAACTAACCTCTGGACCTTTATACTTTCTTATTCAATTTCACATTCGATATCCGTTCCATCTAATAAACTTACAATTACTTTCCCTGAATCAAGTACTGTTAACTTTTCAAATGTCTTATAAAATAAGTTTGAATCAAATTCGTTTATCTCAATGGCTTCATTAAAGTGATCAATGAATCGTTTTGCTGTGACTCGCTTCCATTCGTTTTCATCTTCAGACATTTCTAGCCATTTTTTCATTAATTCTTCTTTGTTTTGAACAACTGAGTTGTAGGCATTCATAAATATTTCATACAACACACTATCATCCACATGTTTATTGTTACATCCTTTAACACCTTTGACTTTGTATTTTTCGCTACATTGCCAAACATATCGCATGCTTTCATCCTTGTAGTTGTATCAGCCTTTTCTCCAGTAAGCTTTACCGCAACATCCGCATATCACTCTTCCTGAGAATGGATTTTTATCGCTTGTATGATCTACTTTATCAATTCCATGTTTATCACCGTAATCTCTTCGTCTTTCTATCTACTATTTCTTTATATTAAGCTATTATTTCTAAAAAACATAGACAAATTTAAGGTCGTATGTTATAATTTGTTATATATTACATTATTATTTCAAAAATAGGAGGACTTTATGGCATATACAACTGTAGGTTATACGATAAACCACAATTGTGATGCTTGTGGTAAATTACTATATCAGGAAAGTCATTTTTTTGGTTTAGATAGATTTTATATGGGTAAGAAGTATAAGATATGTCCACATTGTAGTAATCTTGTAAGAAATAGGCCTTTCAGAGAATATATAGAGTTTAACATTTATGACAAGATATTATTAAGATTAGGCTTTTGGTGTAGATTTCATATTATAGAAAATGCTATATCTGTATGGGAAG
>JAAYWZ010000132.1 GCA_012516175.1 Bacilli bacterium | reverse complement strand
CTATAATATGATGTAATACATTTGTACGATAATCACTTGGATCTGGTAACTCATTGAAGAGATCCCATGCTTCTTCAGAAATGTTAACAGCGTCTTGGTAAGTATTTAAAGCATTTAACATTCCATTAGTTGTTTCAGCACTCTTAATTGCGTTCAATGCTTTTACATAGTAGTCTTCGAATTCATATACGAAGGTGTTGTCTGGTGTAGGTGTGTACATTGAGCCCCAAGTATAACCTTGTTCGTCTACTAATACGAAGTAGAAGGTTACAGTGCCAGCTTCAATGAACATTCTAGTGACATCCATACCAAAGTCGATAGTCCAGGTTTGTGTATCTGCATCGTATGTTACGATTACACCATAAGCTAAGAATTGATCTCTAGCTTCTTCAGAACCATATGGATTATCTACGCTTGCGTATACTGAGAATTCTGGTAAGATACCTTGTAATGAATGGTCTACTTCTAATTCATATAATGTCTTATCGTTTGCAACGATGACTAATTTGAATGAATCATCTTTAATAGTAATTAAACCTTCAGCAGGTGTTACACTTACTAATAATGGATCATCTAAGTCATACATTGCTGTTAATAATGCTTCAGCAAATTCTTCTTCATCTGCGTAAGCACCATTGTATAATTCTTCACGATAGTTGAATAATTTTTCTGCTACTCTTTCAACTTTATCAAATAATTCCATGTCAATGAGATCCCATAATTCACTAATTGCTAATGTGAAGTCGGAATCTTCTAATTCAGGATATAAGCCTAGTGCGATGACTTCTTCGTTATACTCATTCACTAAGTATGTCCATAATAATAGTGCTTCATTGACATCATCAGCAGAATGAGCAGCATTAACTTCTTCAATTAAGGAATACTTACTAGTTTCATAATTGATTGCTAGTTCAAGCACATCATATACTTCATCGATAGTATCGAATTCAAGTAATGCATCATAATCGATGAGTAATTGGAGAATGGCTTGTTGTGCACTGCCATCTTCTGGAAGTTCATTAAACGTATCTAACAAGTCTGCGAAATCAGCACTAATTTCTTCGGTTAAGAAGATAGCATCACGCATTGCTTCATAGTCTTCAGCAGATTTGATTGCCCGTAATACATAATCAGCATAACTGATAAAGTCATATACGAAGGTATTTTCTGGAGTAGTTCCACTCATTGTACCCCATGTATTACCATAGATATCATGGATGACAATGAAGAATCTGACTTGTTGAGCAGCTAAGAAGAAATTAGCAGTTATTTCAGCACCAAAGTCGATTGTCCAAGTTTGTGTATCAGCATCGTAAGTTACAGTTACACCATAGGATTCAAACTTAACTTTATCTTCTAATGAACCGTATGGATTATCTTCATCAGCATATACTGAGAACTCAGGTAAGATATCTTCTAATGAATGATCAATTTCTAACTCGTAGAGGTTCTTATCAAACGCTGTTACGATGAACTTGAATGATTCACCATATTTAATGACGATTTCACCTTCAGCAGGTTCAGCACTAATGAATTCTGGATTAGTATTATCAACTACTGTAAGCACTAATGTTTCAACAAACTCATTGTTTTCATCTCTTACAGTAATTGTCGTAACACCAGCTTTAACAGCAGTAATATAGCCAGTTTCATCAACTGTCGCAACAGTTGGATCACTAGATTCCCAAATTAAGTCTGGTAATAGTGCCCCTTCTGGTGTCGGAGTTACAATTACTTGATATGTTTCATCTTCCTCAAGTTCTAATTCGTAGACGTCAAGTACGATACCTTCTAATGGGATTAGATACCATTTACCATATAATGTAATATCTCTTACAACGGGAATGAAGTTCGTGAAACGACCTTCAACTGGTGATGGTGTCGGTGAACTATACCAACCCAAGAATTCAAAACCTGGGCGGTTTGGTACTGGTAAATCAGCTGTCTGACCTTTTATAACATCCATTGTAAATGGAGTTGCTCCATCATATGTTACAAAGGTAATGGTAACAGTTTCAACATCAGCTAAACGTCCGTTGACAAGATCGCTTAACCACTCTTCTTCGGACTTGTTATAGTCTGGATTATGAAGTTTATATAATTCATATGCTGATAAACCATCTAATCCATCTTCCCCATCTTCGCCTGCTAAATCATCTAAAGCGAAGAGGTTATCCCATGCATCATCATCTTCACCTATATAACGCCATTGTAAATATCCAGCATTAACACGGAATTCAACTTCTCGTCCATCTTGGCCGTCTTGACCATCTTGACCAGCTGGACCAGTTATTTCACTAAGTGGAATCAATTGTGTCCAGGTTTCTTCACCTTTATACCTCCACTCGATATAGCCGTTTTCAACACGGAATTCAACTTCTCGTCCGTCTTTACCATCTTGACCGACAATTCTACCTAATGGTATAACGGTATCATCTTCGAGAGTAATGACAAGTTCGCCATTTTCATTAATCTCGATATCTTTAATACCGACTCCTTTGTCTCCCTTATCACCTTTACTTCCTTTCACGTTACCTAGTGTAACTTCAGAACCGTCTGTGTATTTGATGATAAGTTCGTTGTTATCATTAATTACAACCTCTTGTACTCCTTTTCCATCTGCGCCCATTAATTGGTCAAGTCTAATAAGATTGTTCCATTGCCCTTCACCAATACGCCATTGAATATATTCATCGGTTACTCTCATGCTAAGTTCATTTGATGTTGGATCATCAGTAGTACTACTATTATTACATGCAAAGAGTAAGACGCTGAATAATATCGCGATTGCGAATAAGGCAATCCGTTTAAATTTAACCATACCTTTCTCTCCTTTCTATAGTTAACCTTTCTTAAACTTATTTTATAAAAAAACAAACGAGTTAAAAGAAATGTCATATAACTCGTTTGTTTCTATAAATTTTAGTGTGAAATTGGCAAAAATATTTACCCAATTATTTCCACAAATTATATTAAATTAATAAACTCAAAAATTAGTATCACTAAACTATAATAATTTCTAACATTTTAACATGAAAATTTGACATTGTCTAGAATCATATTGCTTCGTAGTGTTATTGCCAAATATTATACTTTCATAAATCTGGAGTAAGCATTGGAAAGTTGTTAACTTTATAAGACTTAATAAATCCATAGATTAACTTATCTTCTTCAATACCAGGTAAATGTAGTACATCAGTTACTTCAATAATCATATTGATACTCGCATTATTAATAAGTATTGCTCCAGAATCAATAAAATAATCTAACTTTGCAAACTTATCAATTACATTTGAATGACCTTCACCTAGTATATTCAATATATCGTCTTGTCCCTTACTTAAGGCACTTACACCAATAATATCACCTTTTTCAATCATTTGACCAGTGATACTTTGACTACCGATGAGAAGCAAGATCTTATCGTAATCAACTTGCATAGCCCAACTACAGATCATGCCGTATTTATAATTATTCTTTACTAAACAAACTGCATTGGCTCCATAATTAAATGCTTTAAGACTCATTTGCCCTTTCCCCTCGTTTTCAAACATTTATCTTGGATGTTCATCAACCTTTTCACTCTTAGTTCAAATTGTTAGCGTATTTTATAGCAAACTGTTAATTCTTATAGAAAATAACGTTTATAATCAATTCTATTGTCAAGGTACCAATTGCGGTATTTTTAAAGAAGTTAATCCACTTCAAAACTTCCATTTATTCAAATCTTGTTAAGCGAATTTAGGAGAAGAAACCCTAGATTTGTAAATTATTAATACACTTATATTTTACCATATTTTTTGATAAAAAGATGATATATTTTTAATATTATTAATTCAAAATATGTTAAGTTATCGGATATATTGACAACTAATAAATTTATTTTCGCTAAACTTCGCATTAGGAGTTCATACTAAACTATTGAAATAAAATTGCTTTATCATTCTTATAAGGTAACAACTAAAACTGAGTATCATTCGTATCAATCAGAATATTCAAATTCCAATTCATCACTTCTTAAGGAATTAAATATTCTAGCGCTTAATACTATGTCTACAGAAGTAATACAATCTGTATATTTCATTGCTTTAGAGAGAATATATCAATTCTTTTGACAAATGCTCTTTTATTTCTTTTTTTATCAGATTACTTAGACTAATTATGCGCATTTTTCTAGCCACTTTACGCTAATTTGAACAGAATCTTTTTAGATATTATTTATTAATTTAATCCATAATTGAATATGGATATATATAATGTTATAACCAACTTGGTAATTAATGTAAGCGTTTTTGTTTGAGGGTTTAGCTTACGTTGATTAATTTTATTAAAGGGGAGGTTTAAGTAATATGCTCAAAAACTTATCAAAGCCAGTAAAGTGGCTGCTCTCACTCTTAATTGTCATTATACTATCTAGTATCTTTGCCTCTTTAGTACAAACTTCATTCTTTAAAGTTAAAGTACAAAGAGTGAAGTTTGATACAGAAAGAGGTACATTATCTGGTTACCTTTATATTCCTCGCAAGGTTGATAAAGATAATCCAGCACCAGCAGTTGTGTTAACTCACGGATATCTCAACAACAAAGAAATGCAAGAAATTGGTGCTATCGAATTATCACGGCGTGGATTTGTTGTACTAGCGTTTGACATGTATGATCATGGAGACTCCACTTGGGATACACCTGCTGCCTTTAGATTCTATACACACTCAGTATATGATGCCGTTCAATACGTATATAGTTTAGATTATGTATTGAAGGATTCTAAAGGTAACGGTATGATTGGTGTTAGTGGACACTCCATGGGTGGATTCTCCTCCACTTATGCAGTAATATGGGATGAAATCGACTTCGCATCTAAAGGTTATCGGAAAATTGCTGCTGCTCTTCCAGTAGGTTCCGATTTGCGTTACATCGTTGGTTTTGATAAACCAGAAGACTATTTCGGTCCAAGATCCGTTGGTTTTATTGCTGCTCATTGGGATCAATTCTTCTTTGAAAACACAGGTCAAGCCGGGTCAGTAAGATACAAAGATTTCGTGAAAGATCCAGTCGGTAAAAGAATCCTAGGTTTAGGTGAAAATAGTACAGGTGAAGCATCTAAATGGTATCAAGTAAGTGGAGGGCAACGAATTATTTACACACCAGATGAAACCCATCCACAAAACCATTTCTCACTAGAAACTGGTAAAGATACCGTTGAGTTTTTCACCGAAGCATTCAAGTTCCAATTAGCTAAATATAATTTAGGATCACTTGATGCCTACGGAATTAAAGAAAAGGGTGGCCAAGTTTGGTGGCTCAAAGAAGCCTTTACCTTAATTGCACTAGTTGCCCTATTTATGATGATTATTCCTGGATTCCTGTTACTAACTGAATTACCATTCTTCAAAAAGGTCTTTAAAAACGAAAAACCTGAAGAAGTCACTCCAGTTAAATTAGAACCAGTACAAAAAGGTATTAAGACAATTATCATAATCTTGGCAATGCTCCTAAGTGCATTCTATCTGAATATTTGGATGGATCGTCAAGCAAATGGTATAGCACCACTTGCGAAAGCAATGCTTTATCTTGCTGGCGCTACCGTAATATTCATTTCAGTCATTTGGGTAGCTAGTCTAATCAAAAATGAAGAACGTCTGACCAATACTGCTCATAAAGTAACTCTTTATGGTAGTATGTTTGTTTTAATCGCTCTCGCCTATCGTTGGGTCTTAACGCATACTACGATTATCCAAAACAACTACTATTGGAATGCTCCATCCATCAACACTATCTCATACTGGGCAATGTGTGCTGGATTCTTAACTCTATTAATCACATTAGGTACAACACCAGTCTTTAAATCAGAAGATGATAATGTCTATGGCTTAAAAGCTTCTTGGCTGCAAATCCTTGTAAGCTTAGTCACTGCAGTTGTCTTAGTATTTGGTTTATTCATATTAGTTGGTTTAATTGAATGGATCTTCAAGACTGATTTCCGTTTCTATGTCTACGCTATTAAGGTTTTCAACACTCAACAATTTACCGCTGCCTTAAAATACATACCAATATTCTTCATCTACTACTTTGCGGTAGGTATAAGTGTATTCGTAAATACTAGGAAGATGAAGAACTGTTGGGGTGATATTTTAGCTGCTGTACTCCTTGTTGGTCCAGTCATTCTCTTCTTGATTTATCAATATGGTCTCCTCTATAGGACTGGTGTCGCACCATTTGCAGACTTCGCATTAAATTCAATTCTCTGTGTTGGTTTAGTACCTACACTAGTAGTTGCTGGTATCCTCTTACGTCGTTTCGCTCAAAAGACTGGCAACATTTGGACAGGTGTCTTTTTCACGACAATCTTCTTTACCTTCGTCTCATTAGCTAATACGGCAGTATACTTATTGTCATATCGTTAATAAACTTTATCACATATTTAATTATTTAGCTAATAAATATAAATAT
>JAAYWZ010000131.1 GCA_012516175.1 Bacilli bacterium | reverse complement strand
GTATTTATGATTAATATATGGATGAGAATTTATTTTTCTTTACATATTGAAAAAATCATTTATAATTATGAAGGAGATATGAAAGGTGATTTAAGTGATTTATTTTGGGATAAAATTCCATCTTGAAAAAAAGAATGCGGAAGATTTAATCCAATTCTTTTTTAAGCATGACTGTTTGGGGTGCGAAGTAATTGAAAAACCGGATATAAATGATATGTATGGGGAAATCTATACCCTAAATGAAAATGATTATCCCGAAAAAGGGGTAATTGTGTGTGGTTATTTTACATCAAGTGATATAATTACATTAGTCAACGAATATCTTCAAACTAAGAAAATCACATTATTAAGTGATATACAGATTGAAAGAGTAACAGATGCTGAATGTGATACATATAAAGAACACTTTAAAATAATCAATATTGATGAACGCTTAAAGGTTATTCCAAGTTGGGTTGAAGAAACTAGTCAAAATCAAGTTATAGTTAAGATTTTACCTGGAACTGGTTTTGGAACTGGTAGCCATCCTAGCACAAAACTTGCTTTAACACTTTTATCTAAGTATATTAGTACTGATGATGTTGTACTTGATTGGGGTACTGGTTCAGGTATTCTTGCGATAAGTGCTAAGAAACTAGGTGCTAAATTAGTTACAGCGATTGATATCGATCCATTAGCACTTAAAAATGCCAAAATTAATGTTGACTTAAATCAGGTAGATATCGATTGTAATTTATGTAGTATCGAAGCAGTTAATGGATATTATAGTTTAGTTATAAGTAATATTGTGCTACAGGTACTTATAAATGGAACTAAAGATGTATATGATCGTTTAAGATCTAATGGTATATGGATTATCTCAGGTATTCTTGAAACTGAAAAAGATATACTTATGACACAAATATCAAGACATAATTTTAAATTGATTGAGCTAATATTTGAAGATAAGTGGTGTAGCTTAGTGGTAAGAAAAGAGGTAGAATAATGCCTAGATATTTTGCCTATTTTAACGAAAATGATAAATATGTAGCGATAACTGGAAATGATTGTCATCATATTAAAAATGTTCTTAGAATGAAAAGTGGAGATGACCTTATTATTTCAAATGAAACTAAAGCTTTTTATGGGATTATTAAGAGCATCGAACCAGAAAAAGTAGTAGTAGAACTTCAGTATGAATTGAAACAGAATAGTGAATTACCAATTTATGTCGCCATTGCACAAGGGATGCCTAAAGCTGATAAATTTGAAACAGTTATTCAAAAAACTACTGAACTTGGTGTTAGAGAAATTATACCAGTCTTAAGTGAGCGTTCGTTAATCAAAGTTGATGCTAAGAGTGGTGGAAAAAAACTTGAACGCTTTGAAAAAATCGCTAAGAGTGCTAGTGAACAATCACAGCGTTTAGTTATCCCAAAAGTTAAGCAATTTATGACCTTAACAGAACTTATAAAATATAGTAAAAATTTTAATGTTAAATGTATAGCTTATGAAGCTAGTACAAATGAAGAACAAAGCAATTTGCCTAATAT
>JAAYWZ010000130.1 GCA_012516175.1 Bacilli bacterium | reverse complement strand
GTATATGGTGATATTTGCCATATCTAAAATGATAAAGACTACTATTTTAAGTATAAAGGAGAGAAGAAAATGAAAAGATTTTTCACATTAACATTTGTTTTAATGTCCTTATTTGTTATGTTTGCTTGTGCAAATAGAGAGAAAACTACAGAAGAAAATACAGCTCCAGAAATTTTGGGTGTAAAAACTGAGGTGCAAATTGAGGTAGGTCAGACTTGGGATGCACTAAAAGATGTTACTGCTACTGATGCAGAAGATGGCGATTTAACAAATAGTATTGTTATCACTAGTATGCCTGAATTAACAGTAACAGATGGAATAATAACTCCAACTAATACCGGTACTTATTACATTACTTATTCTGTAACAGATAAAGCAGGTGAAACAACTGAAGAATATACTACATTAATAGTAAATGAAGTACTTGGAGAACCTGTGGAATTTATCAATTATGAATTTGTTGCAACTGAAACTGATATGAATGGATTTGAAGTAACCTTTAATAGCCCTGCTGAAGGAACGTATGAAGCAGAAAAAGGTGTTGTCACTATTAATGTTACAAGTAATGGTGAAGTTGATAATCAAGCTCAATTTTATAAAAATGGAATTAATATTGAAGAGGGAGCAAATTATACTTTTACAATTAGAATGAAAGCTTCAGAAAAAATATATGCACATTATATAATTAATAATGCTGAGGAAGGCTGGAAACCATTTAGCGGCAAATGGAACTTGGAAATTGGTACAGAATTTAATGAATATTCATTACAATTTTTAGCTGAAACTAGTTCAGAAAATACCGAATTTATCCTTCAATTTGGTGGAGATACATATGATATACATACAAATCCAGAAGCATTCTTACTAATAATTGATTCAATAAGGATTACGAAATCAACAGGGGAATTCGTTGAAAATGAAGTTCTAAAAGATGATTTTGAAGAAGGTTTAACAGAAGGGTGGAAAGAGCGTGGAGTTGATTCACATAGTGCAACTATCTCTAATGTGAATAACCAATTGCAATTCAATGTTGAAACTTATCCTGTAGATAATAACCCATGGGAAATGGATTTATACAGAGTGACTGACTATGATTTAGTAAGTGGTAGTACATATAAGTTAGTATTTGATTATACAACTGTTAATGATCAATTTTATGAATTATGTTTTGAAGATCCATCTATGGATTGGCAAGTGCGTGCAGGTTTTAAAGATGGAACATTAAAAGGATCTGGAACATTTGAATTTATTTTTGTTGCCTCAATGGATATAACTAATTTACACATTAAGCTCTCTTTAGGTAAAGGCTCGGCATCTACAAATGTTTTAACAATAGATAATTTTGTGTTTTATGAATTAACTGGAGATAAGATTGAAGAAACAGAAACAACAGAATTTGTTCCTGATGAAGTTGCTTGGGGTACTTACAACAATAATAATGAGGGAGCATTTGGTGTAGTCTATGTTGAAAATGGTAATTTAATTTATGAAATTGAATCATTTGGTAAAACAGACTGGTATAATAAATTGTATTTTGAAGACATTCTTTTAACCGGAAATGGTTTATATACGATGGTATTTACTGCAAAAGCAGATAAGACAATTGAAGGTGTAGCTGGATTAAATGTAATGGGGAAATGGGATCCTCGTATTTGGAAACCAATTACTATAACAGAAGAGGAACAAACATTCTCATTTACAATGGATGCGAAATTGTTATTTGATTTGAATTTTGAGATGTTATTCCAATTTGGGTTTGAATCAAATGAAGGACCAGCAAAAATTACATTCACAGAAATAAAAATATTAAGACAAGAATAAAGGCATGGGGGGGAGAGCCCCCCATCCTTAATGTAAAGGAGATTTTCTATGACAGTAGCAAAAGCCACAGAGTTTGTTCAAAGAAACAAAGACAAAGTAAAGCAAGAATTTCGACTCAAATATCATGGAATGCCAGAAGTAGGGTGGATGAATGATCCGAATGGGTTTTCTTATTTTTTAGATTCATATCATATATTTTATCAGTATTATCCGTACGATTCTGTTTGGGGGACAATGCATTGGGGACATATGGTTTCAAAAGATTTGGTAAAATTTGATTATTTACCAGTAGCGTTGGCACCTGATCAAGAAGATGAAAGTGGCTGTTTCTCTGGAGGGGCAATTGTTGATCAAAATAATAATACACTTCATCTTTTTTATACTAAACATTTAGAAAAAAATGGAGAGGTTATTCAAACACAAGGATTAGCTAGTAGTTCTGATGGTGTGAATTTTATTAAAAGGGCTGAACCAATTATTACAAAGGAAATGGTAAAAGAACATGCAAAAATATCTGATGTAAGAGATCCTTATCCCATTTATATAAATGGTTGGTATTATGTTATTTTGGGTGCTAAAGGTTATGATGATAAAGGAAAATTTTTAATTTTCCGTTCTAAAGATTTACAAAAATTTACTTTTCATGGAGAGTGGAAATGTGACAAATGTTTTGGTTTAATGGTAGAATGCCCAGATTTAAAAACAATATCTAATTCACAATTGTTATTATTTTCTCGTATTTATAAAGATGAAAATATGATTCAACGGAATGAAAGTAGGTATATTGTTGGTCAAATTGATTTAGAAGTCAACAAGTATGAAGTTTATACTAATAAAGTTATTGACCGTGGCCATCATTTTTATGCGCCACAATCCATGGTAGATAATCAAGGTAGAACTATACTTATTGCCTGGATGGATATGTGGGGAGATAAAACAGTTACTCATGATTTAGGTCATTATTGGCAAGGTGCATTAACATTTCCTAGAGTTTTGACAATAAATGATGGAGAATTATATCAATATCCTATTGAAGAGTTAAAGAAATACCGAAAAGACAAAGCTGAGTTAAAACATATTCAAGAAATAGAAAAACAAGTAGATATCGAAACCAAAAAGACAAATAAACCATTCACTATAGATTTTTGTAATCCATTAAATGAAAATGAATTTTATCGTATTTCCTATGACGGTAAGTATATTTCAGTAGATGGAAAATCAATAAAGTTAAATGCTTTACCAGTAAAACAATCAGAAAAGCAATATGATGATGTTACGCTTCGCATTTTAGTTGATACATCTTCTATTGAAATCTTTGTAAATGAAGGGGTAGAAGTATTTACTTCTAGGGTTTATATGCGAGGGTCAACTTATTTATTACAATCTAGTGTAGAAGGTGAAATTTATACGATAAAGGTAGATGATTAATAATGAAAAAATGGATATTTATTTTTATTTTAATAATTATGCAACTAAGTGCATGTAGCCATTTTAACAATAATAAAGAAAAACTCGCAGAAAAGGGAAGTGTAAATCAAGGAGATATTATGTTGTTTCCTAAGTCAAGGTATGGATTTATTGGAGACCCTATGCCTTTTTTTCATGAAGGGAAAATGAATATGTTTTATTTACTAGATGAACGAGGTGGAAGTATTGGGTTTCACCCCTTTGCACTTTTACAGACAACGGATTTTTTAAAATGGCGTGATTTTGGAGTAGTAATTCCTTATGAGAACGATATATATTCCCAAGATTTAGCACTTGGAACAGGAAGTATTATTTATGGTCATGATAAGAAGTATCATGCTTTTTATACTGGTCATAATGGTTCGGGTCTCATGCCTTATAAAGAAATGATTCAACATGCTACATCAACTGATTTAATAAATTGGACTAAACATCCTGAATTAGGATTTTATGGCGGAGTAGATGACTTTAGAGACCCCTATATTTATTTTGATGAAAATACCAATGAATATTGGATGTTAATTACAACAAGGCAAGGAAATAGGGGGGTAATAAAAAGATATATATCAACGGATTTGTATAATTGGGATGATGCTGGTATATTTTATAGTAATCCTGATGGTACCTATAATATGGAGTGTCCAACATTAATAGAATTCAATGGTTATTATTATTTAACATTTTCCGCACAAGGGACAAAAAATGAACGTGTTGTACATTATCGCTATACGGATGATTTATCAAAAGGATTTACAATTCCTGAACGTGACCATCTAGATGGTTGGGGTTTTTATGCTGGGCGTTTGGAAAAAATTGATGATAACCGAATGATTCTCGCTGGTTGGAATGCGACAAAAACTTTAGATAGGGATTATGGTGAATATATGTGGGGAGGTCATTTGGTAGTTCATGAGGTTGTTCAAAAAGAAAATGGTGAATTGGGAGTTTCAATATTGCCTGAAATAGATAATGCTTTATCAACTAAAGTAAAATATGAGAAGATTGAAGGTAATGTAGAGGAAAATGGAAAAGATTATTTATTTAATAAAGGTAATTATCGTTATATATTATTTGAAGAATTATTGGCAAAACCTACAAAAGCTAAATTTAAAGTAGATATCAAAGAAGCTAAAAATTTTGGTATAACCTTTAATGCATATAATAGTATCTTTGGTGATTTAAATATTTATTTTGATTTTGAATTAAATACAATAAACTTTTATTGTGTCCCTGCAAATGAAATAGTTAGAAATAATCCTGAAATATCATACTATTATGACTTTTCTAGTTTTAATGAATTGGATATTACATTAATTACAGAAAATAGTACTCTTGTTGTATATATTAACGATGAGGTTGCATTAACTTCTAGAGCATATAACATGGCAGATAGTTCATTTGGTTTTTTCACAATACAATCAAAAGTAGTAGTGTCAGATTTTGAGATTTATGAATAAGGTGATTCAATGAAAAAAGTAATGTTATATATTTGTGTTTTATTATTAATGTTTACATTCACTGCTTGTAACAAAGAAAAAGATGATCCGTCAGTTTTAAAAAATCCCAGTTTTGAAAACGGAGTTACGTTTTGGGAAGTTCAAGGAAATGCTTTTAAAATAAGTGACAAAGTATACTTTGAAGGTACAAAAAAATATATGCAAGATGGAATTTATCACATGGAAAACAGTAAGCCGAAAGATACAGGTCAACTTATTTCTTCAACATTTAAATTAGGAGGAATGGGTTATATTACGTTTTTAATTAGTGGGAATACAAATGTAGATGGTGTTTCTGTTCAAATAATAGACAAATCAACTGAAAATATTATAGATGAAACAAAAAGTACGGTATACGATGGAGAAATTTATACTCTTCAATATCAAAGAATGCTAATTGATTTACGTGATTATATAGGCAAGGAAATATACGTTAAAGTTATAGATGAATCAAGTGATGGCTTTATTAATATTGATGGATTCGATGTTTTAATAAAAACAGAAGATGAGTTAAAAGCTTATCAAAGTGATATTTTAGCTAGACAAGGTTATCCTAGTGATGACCTCCGCGCAAGCGCTGACTATTATATTAATTTATATAAAAGTAAAGTTCTTGCAGATAAACGTTATCGATTTCATATGATGGGTGAAATTGGTTGGATTAATGATCCTAATGGTTTTGTCTATTTTAATGACAACTATCATCTTTTTTATCAACATAATCCATATGCACCTGTATGGGGACCCATGCACTGGGGTCATGTTACTAGTAAAGATATGATTAAGTGGGAATATCAACCAATCGCTGTTGCACCACATATATTAGATGCAGGTGGTGGAGCTGCCTTTAGTGGTAGTGCGCTAGAAATTAATGACGAGTTGTATATAATGTATACAGAAAACTGGATAGGCTATCAATATCAAGTATTAGCAAAAAGCAAAGATGGTTTATCTTTTGAACCATTATTTAATGGTAAACCAGTTATAGATGATACAAATTTACCATGGTATGCTAATCCTATTGATTTTAGGGATCCTAAACTTTTTGAGAAAGATGGAATATATTACACAGTTATTGGTTCAAGACAAATAAGTAATTTTGGACAGGTACTATTATTTTCCTCAACTGATTTAGAAAATTGGAATTTTGTCGGTCCTGTTATTCAAGGTAATAAAAATACTTTATATAAACTTGGATATATGTTTGAATGTCCAGATTTATTTGAACTTAATGGTAATCATGTGTTGATAATGTCACCTCAAGATATTCCTGGTCATCGTAATGGCCATGGAACGGTTTATATTGTAGGTGATATGAATTATGAAACTGGCCAATTAGAAAATTATCACATCGATAATATAGAAGAAATCGATTATGGTTTTGATTTTTATGCACCACAAACAATGATAGATAATCAAGGTCGTAGAATAATGGTTGCTTGGATGCAATCATGGAATCGTTCACCACTAACTGCAAGCTTAGGGTGGGCAGGAGCTATGACTATTCCTCGTATATTAACATTAACTGCGGATGGTAAATTAATACAAAACCCTATACCCGAATTAGAAAAATATCGAACTAATAAGGATATTAAAAGCATTTCGACAGAGCAAAAAAAAGATACAAATTTATCAGGTATATTTGTTGATATGGAAATTAAATTTAAACCTGCATCTGGAAAAACGGGAGTAACAGTATTTGGTAACGATAATGGTCTTGGTGTAGATGTGTTCTATGAAGATGGTCATGTATATTTAGATAGAACTAATAGTGTAGGTAATCGATTTTCTGCTAGTAATTACCTCATTACAAAGGCACCAGTGGATTTAGATGAAAACGGTGAAATAACACTTAGAATAATTTTGGATAAATATTCGGTAGAGGTGTTTGTAAATGATGGTCAAAGGGCAATTACGTCAACAGTACTACCAAAAGAAGATGAAGATAAGATCTTTGTATATTCAGATGTAGAAACAAAATTTGATATAGTGAAATATGATATTATTTTAGATTAGGAGATTTATGATGAATACTTGTATTGCTATTGGAGAATTATTAATTGATTTTATCCCATTAGAAAAAAATCGGGCATTAAAAGATGTCGAAACATTCTCCCGTGCTGCTGGAGGGGCACCAGCCAATGTCTGTGCCTGTGTTGCTAAACTAGGTGCTCCTAGTATTATGCTGACAAAAGTTGGTGAAGATGAATTTGGAACATATGCTATTGAAATGTTGAAAAATGCTAATGTAGACACGTCGTATATTAAAAGGACGAAAGAAGCAAATACTGCACTTGCTTTTGTTTCTTTAAAAGCAAATGGTGAAAGAAGTTTCTCGTTTTATCGTAATCCTAGTGCAGATTTACTTTATAATGAAAATGATATTGACAATAATATTTTTAAACAAGGAAATGTTTTACACTTTGGAAGTGTTGATTTAATCGATTCACCAATGAAAAAGGCTCATGAAAAAGCTATTGAAATTGCAAAAAAGGAACAAATGATTATTACTTTCGATCCAAATTTACGCTTCCCATTATGGCCTGATAAAGAATTGTATCATAAAACTATTCAAAAATTTCTACCTGAAGCTCATATTTTAAAGATTAGCACAGATGAACTTACCTTTATTACAGGAATAGAAGATAGGGAACAAGCAATAAAATCTCTTTTTAAGGGTAATACAAAAATAATTCTATTAACAGATGGCTCTATTGGATCAAATATATATACAAGAGATAAACATATTTTTGTACCTAGTGAAAGGGTTGAAGTTCAAGATTCTACAGGTGCTGGAGATGCTTTTATTGGTGCTTTTATTTATCAAATATTAAAGAATAATTTATCAATTGATACATTAAACTTTTTAGTAGATGAAAAATATCTCTTGTTTGCGAATAAAGTAAGTGCTTATGTAGTACAGCATAAAGGATTTATACCGATATTGCCAACATATAAAGACTTACTAAGTTTTTACGGTAAAAACAATATTATTTAAAAAAGGCTTGAACCATTATTAATGGTTTCAGGCCTTTTTAATATATTATAAAATCATCTTCTAATAATAATTCATATGAGTTAGGACCTACATATATAGAAAAAGTACCTTCCTCAATTACGAATTGATTTTTTTCATTATATAAGCTAAATTCTTTAGCATCAATTTTAAATGTAATTACCTTAGTTTCTTGTGGTTTTAAGTTTATTTTCTTAAAACCACATAATTGTTTTACAGCAGTTGTTGTCGAACTAACATGGTCCTTGAAATATACTTGAATAATTTCTTCGCCTTCAAATGAACCGATATTAGTAATTGTAACCGCGATTTCTAATTGTTCATTAGGTTTAATCTTGCTTTTACTTATTTCTAAATTTTGAAATTTAAACTCAGTATAACTTAGTCCATATCCAAAAGGATATAATGGTCTATCATCACAATCTAAGTATTTAGGAGCATAAGGTCTCCCTGTAGATTTATGATTATAATATATTGGAATTTGACCAACATGTTTTGGAAATGATGCTGTGAGTTTTCCGGTTGGATTAACTTTTCCAAAGAGGATATCGCTAATCGCATTTCCTGCTTCAATTCCTAAATGTCCCATCCATAATACGGCATCTACTTTATCATTAACATTTGTTAAGGTAAGTGGACGACCACTAATGATTAAAGCAATTGTCGGTTTATTTAGTAAACTAATTTCTTCTACTAACATTTCTTGCAAATCAGGTAAATTAATATTAACTCGGTTATGTGCTTCGCCACTATAACTTTTTGGTTCACCTAATGCTAGAATTATTATATCGCTTTCTTTCGCAAGTTTTATTGCCTCATCAATTGTGTTTTCATCTATACTGGTAAAATCGCAAGCGTTATTAGTGACTAGTTCAATATTTTTAGTATTGTTTTTTATTCCATCAGCAATTGATATAACATTTTCGCCGCTACCTTTCCATGACCAGCAACCAAGATGATTTTCCATATCTTCCGCAAATGGTCCAATTAAAGCAATTTGTTGTTTTACATCATTAAGTGGTAAAATTTTATTTTCATTTTTTAATAAAACAATTGATTTACTTGCTATATCTTTTGCATGATGTCGATGTTTTTCTGATAGAATGATATGTTTTACTTCCTTTTCATCGACATACGGATTAGTAAATAATCCTAAATCATACTTTACTGATAAAATTCTTTTTACTGATTCATTAATTAGATTTTCTAATTCTTCATGTTCTTGTACTAATTTTAATAAGTAATCGTGGTAAATACCTGAGTGCATATCGATATCAACGCTAGTCTTTAAAGCTTTAAGTGCTGCCTCTTTTTTATCTTTAGTTACTCTATGAGAATTAGTTTCTAAAATTGATTGCCAATCGCTAACGACGATTCCTTCAAATCCTAATTCCTTTCTTAATAAATCGTTAAGTAAACGTTTATTTACAGATAAAGGAACAGAAGATAGATCATTAAACGAACACATTGTCGTTAAGGCATTAGCTTTAAAGCTTTCAACAAATGGTGGTAAAAAATAAGAATAAAGATAATTTTCAGAAATATCGCAATTATTGTAGTCCCTACCACCAATAGAAGCTCCATATCCGATAAAATGTTTGGGACAACTTGCGGTTAAAGGATAATCATTTAGTTTTGTCTGAAAACCATTAACCCTAGCTTTAGCGACTTATTTTCCTAGATAATGATCTTCGCCTGCACCTTCAGCTATTCTTCCCCAACGTGGGTCCCTAGTAACATCTACCATAGGTGCAAAGATCCAATTTATTCCATCGCTTCGCGCTTCTATTGCTGCATATTTTGCACTTTTTTCCATTAATTCTAAATCCCATGAACAACTTTCTGCGAAAGGGATTGGAAAAATCGTTCTATAACCATGAATTACATCATCACCAAATAATAAAGGAATTCCCAATCTTGTTTCTTCAACAGCTACTTTTTGAATACTATTAATATAGTCAGCACCATGACAATTTAATAATGAGCCAACCATTCCTTCTCTAATCTTATCTATAGTATTTTCTTTTATTCTACCATATTGAACCATTTGACCAATTTTTTCTTTTAATGTCATTTCATCTATTATATTTTGAATAAATTTATTTTTATCAGGCATTTATCTCTTCCTCCTTGTATTGCTTATCTTTAATAAAACGTATATAATTAATTTATGGATGAAAATTTAAACGTTTCGAAACAATATTAATATAATATTGTT
>JAAYWZ010000129.1 GCA_012516175.1 Bacilli bacterium | reverse complement strand
ATGGATTTAAGTAATCAAGAAGAAATAGATGCATTATTACCTTGGAATATCAAATTACCTGAGTAACAATTAACTCTCTCACATGAATTAGGTGAGAGAGTTTTTATGTTGTCAATGTGTTATCTATTTGACGCTTACAACATAATCAAATTCATTATGATAAACTTTACAATATAATCGAAAATAAACTTAAATTACTCGATGAGTTTTTAGAAGATAATCATACTGAAAACAAAATACTTAGCAAACTCAAAAAGGATAATAAGGCAAAATCAAAGATAGAAAAAAGATTAATCGTCTTAAATAAAGTGACGAAAAAGTTATATGAAGATTTTGTGACTGGCTCAATTGATGAGACCACGTATCAGCAATTATTAAATGAGTATCAAAGTGAACAAAGAAGTTTAAATGAAAAATTAAGTGAAATTAAAAAATCAGATAATGAGATAAAAGATATCTCTGAAGGGATTAAAAAGATAAAGGCAATCATAAAAGAAAACTCAAAAGAAAGTAAATTAAATTAAATAAAATCTTACTCAATAAATTAATTGATAGAATAGAGATATCTCCAGCGATAAAGGTTGGAAAAGAAAGAGTCAATGAAGTAAAAATTATTTACAATTTTATTGACATCGCATTATAGAGATTAATAGGTAATGAGATTTAGATTGTGGAAAGTAGTAGGACTTTAGGTATTAAACTCAGATAGATACTTCCACAGTCTTTTTTTGGTATTGTCCATTCAGGAATTAGAAAATTAATAGGAACAATTAAGCACTTTTGATTACCTATCAATAATATGAATTATATTGTACACAACACAATTTAGTATGATCGTTCCTCATTTAGAATGGTTATTGATTTACTTAAAAGATTAAGCTAACAACAAGCGAATCAAATATTCTAAACTGTGATAAAATCATGTGTAAATCTAGTATGGGTATATTGAATTGCAGAATGGGTTTATCTATTTCGATATGCTTATACAAAATATAAGAAAAAATTGTGATGAGATCAATTTAAATTTGGTATGTAAGCATGTAATAAACAATATATATGTGATATAATCGAACTAAGATCAGTATAAATATTAGGGGTCCGTTTTACAAGGATGTCGAGATATCATTGTACTATCTCAACAGTCGATATTATAATCCTGAGGTTGGTCGGTTTTTAAATGCAGATGGGTTGATAGGATCTGTAGGAGATATTCTTGGTCATAACATTTATGCATATACTCAAAATAAACCGGTGATGATGGTAGATCCTAATGGGGAGTTTGCAATCACAACATTCTAAATTTGTGTTGGTGTTGGAATGCTTGCGGGAGGAACTATAGGTGGTATTACCGCTTATTCAAATGGTCAAGATGTTTTAAGTGGGGTTGTAACAGGAGCTATAATTGGTGGAGCAGTAGGCGCAGTCGTTGGATTAGGAAGTGGAGCCATACTCGCTGGTTTAAAATCAGTAGGAACAAAATTTGTATCAGATTTAACAGCATATATAACATTTGGAAAAGAATTTGGTAAATGGGAAGACTATGCAATAGCATTTTCATTCGGTGGTTTAACTAAGGGGTTAAATTTTGGAAATACTGAAAAATTTATAGCAGATGTATTTGTACGTCCTGCAGCTGTACAACTATCTAAAATGGGAACTAGAGGAAAGTCTTTGTCAATGGAAAAATATAGCTATGATGTAATTAGTAGATCGATAACATTTGGTATGCCTAATGATTAAAAACCAATCGCAAGAGGCCTATTTTCTGGATATTATGACTCTCTTAAAAGCAATAATCAATATCTATTATCTTATGATAATTTTATTTGATGTGGAGGATTAAAAAATGAGTGAACAAAGATTAATAGATTACTTCTACTCTGGAT
>JAAYWZ010000128.1 GCA_012516175.1 Bacilli bacterium | reverse complement strand
GGTCTAAGAAGATCTACTTAAACCAAGGCTAACAGTTTATTAAATATACTAATAATATTTGAAAAGGGATTAAAACTTGTTTAATTAGTATTTATGCATAATTATAGGGCTGTAAATGAATTAACAAAAGTTAATTTTACAGCCCCTTTTTATTCATTTTATTATCAGATTATCGGTCTCTAGTATATCTGGCAATAATTAATAATAGTCTTAAGATTTCTGTATATAACCAAACGATGGATACTAGTAATCCAAGTGATAAGTACCATTCATAACTCTTTGGTGCACCATAATCAACTGCATTTCGACAATCATCAAAGTCAATCATAAGACTAAAGCTAGCCATGATAACCATGATGATTGAAATAACTATCATTAAACCAAAGTTGTTTGGGTTAATGATGTAGATATGGAATAAACTGAGGATCCATTGAATGAAATAGAAGAAGAGAATACTAACTAAGGCAGTTAAAAAGAATTTTCGGAAACCCAAGCCTACTTTAAAAATGCCAGTGGCATATGCAACTAGTAAAAACCCAAATATAACAAATGTAATTACTATCGCGCCAAAAACAATGCCTGGATATGCAAGTTCGACCAGGGCTGATAAAGTACCTAAAGTAACCCCTTCACATATTGCATAAATGATTGTGAAGACCGGTGCCATAGAACGAGAAAATGTCGCAATTAGAACCGAGATAAACCCTACAATCATAGCGATAACTAATATTGGTCCTAATATAGGAGCGAGTGTTTCTAAATTCGCAAAGATGAATAATGATATCCCAAAAATAATTGCTAAGAGAATACCTGACTTTAACGCAATACCACTGAATGAGGCGGTAACACCTGTCACATAGGAACGAGATGAATCACGTACATCGGATTTTGCCCGAGAAAGTACAGGGTTTTTTGAACGTATTTCCATTTACTTTTACCTCCTACTTTCTAATTATTAATATAATTATAACACTTTATACTATGTACAACAAGAAAATAACATTAATTGAAAAGTTACTATCTATAGTCTATGTATGCTAGTTTTACTTAATTTATTATAAATCAAAAATACTAATTTGATTCGTTTCCTTTAGATTACCTAAACAGCCTAACTCTTCTAAGCGCTCTACTAATGTCTTTGATAAAGAGGTACGGTTTAATAAATCCTCTTTTGAGATAAAGGGACGTACATTTCGTGCTTCGACAATGGATTTCGCTACTGATTCGCCTAATCCATCTAAAGCTGAGAACGGTATTATTAACCCTCGTTTATCTTCAGTAATGCGGAATTCAGTAGCCAGACTATTTTCCAAATCGATTTGTTTAAAATAGAATCCTCGTTCGGTCATTTCTAAAGCTACTTCAAGTTCAGTTACTAAACTGTTTTCTTTATCTGAAGCATCGGGCTTTTCTTTGATTTCTAAAATTCGATTTCGGATGGCATCAGCACCACGAGGGAATACCGTTACATCAAAGGCATCAGCACGTTTAGAGAAGTAAGCTGCATAATAGTAAATTGGCATATTTACTTTAAACCAAGCAATCCGAATTGCCATTAAGACATAGGCGGTCGCATGAGCTTTTGGGAACATGTACTTAATTTGCCCACAGCTCCATATGAACCATTCAGGCACATTTTTCGCCCGCATAATCTCTTGATATTTTCCCCATTTTTCCTTATCTTGTGATGCTTTTCCTTTTCGAACAAACTCCATGATATTGAAAGCATCAATCGGCTCAAGCCCAAAATACATTAAGTAAACCATGATATCGTCACGACACCCAATAACGGACTTAAAGTCAATTTGACCGTATTCAGGATTATTACCGTTTATTAAATCTTGGGCATTGTTATTCCATACATCAGTACCATGGGAGAGACCAGAGATTTTTACTAACTCCGCGAAGGTTTTGGGTTTTGTTTCTTCTAACATCCTTCTAACAAAGTTCGTACCGAACTCTGGTATACCGTAACTTGCGACTGGTGAAAGTAATCGTTCTGGACTAACCCCAATTGATTCTGTTGAACAAAATAACTGATAAACCTTAGGATCATCGATGGGGACATCCCTTGGTGGAATACCTGTTAGGTCTTCAAGATATCTTAACATCGTAGGATCATCATGACCTAAAATGTCAAGTTTTAATAAATTATCATGAATTGCATGGAAATCAAAGTGAGTTGTTCTAAACGTATTATCAGGATTATCAGCTGGATACTGGATTGGGGTAATATCGTAAATCTCTAAATAATCAGGTACAACGATAATACCTCCAGGATGTTGTCCTGTGGTACGCTTAACACCTTGGCAAGCAGCCGCAAGCCGCTTAATTTCTGGATTTCTTTTTACAATATTTCGTTTTTCAAAATAACTCTTAACATAACCATAAGCACTCTTTTCCGCAACTGTTCCAATCGTACCAGCTCGGAAAGCTTTATCATAACCGAAGATTTCTTGACAGTATTGATGCATAACTGGTTGATACTCACCTGAGAAATTTAAGTCAATATCAGGTACCTTATCACCCTCAAACCCTAAGAAGGTTTCGAAAGGTATATCGTGTCCATCCTTTTTTAAAGGTGTGCCACAACGAGGACAACTAGCATCAGGTAAGTCAAAACCACTATCCACCTTATCAAGAATTACTTGTAAGTCGCGTTCTAGTTCGCTAATTGGAAAGCGTTTCTTTTCCTCCTCATTCATCTTGAAACTGCTAAACTTACACATTGGGCAGCGATAATGCGGCGATAACGGATTTACTTCTGTAATCTCCATTAAAGTAGCTACAAAACTAGAACCAACTGACCCCCGCGAACCTACGACATAACCATCTTCAAGACTCTTCTTAACTAACATGCGTGAAATGTAATAGATTACCGCAAAACCATGTTTGATAATACTGTTTAATTCCTTATCAAGTCTTGCTTGCACATATGCAGGTAGGGGATCACCGTATAACTCATTTGCTCTTTCTAAGCAGATACGCTTAACCTCTTCTTTAATGCTGGGGATACCCTTATGCTTTAAGAAATCATCACTCGGAGTATATAACTCATCTTTAACAGGTTTAATATGTTCAATTTGATCCGCAATCATTTTGGGATTATCGATGATGATTTCTTTCGCTAATTCAGGGGTGAGGAAGTCAAAATCTTGCATCATCTCGTCTGTAGTTCGAAAATGCATAGAGGGGATTTCCTTAATCGCACTATCAGCGAGGGGATGTAAACCACCACCAATTTGCGGTGTATCAATATAGATTTCGCGATATAATTTGTCACTTCGATCAAGATGATGACAATCACCACTCGCTACCACTGGGATGCCTAATTCTTTACCAGCGCGAATAATATTCTTAATGGTTTCAATGATATATAAACGAGTATTCTCATTACCAGTGGTATAGATTAAGTGGGAGTATACTTCTGGCGGTTGCACTTCTAGATAATCGTAGAACTTAGCTACCCGCTTTAATTCAGCATAACTCTTTTCAAAGGCAGTTTTCCAGACTTCACTTTCACTACAACTACTGCCAACTAAGAGTCCTTCTCGATACATGTTTAGGACTGAACGGGTAACTCTTGGCTCTTTATATAAATGGACAGTATGACTATCAGATATAATCTTATAAAGATTTTTTAACCCAATTTCATTTTTTACTAAGATGGTAACATGTTTTGGTACTTGGTATTTAAAGGCTTCATTATGACCAACTAGGTTATTAATATCATCATGATAATATATTCCTTGTTTTTCCATATCAACTAACATATGGAGGAAGATTTCACTAGTGGCCTTGGCATCAAAACTAGCACGGTGATGTTGTTGTAACTCAACCTTAAAAAATTTCGCTAAAGCTTTTAAGTTGAACCGTTTAACATCTTCACCAAAGCGATTACGGGCATATTCTAGGGTATCAATAACTGGATTCTTAATATCCCCTAGTCCATGTTTTTCATAAGCATGTTGAATATGAGAGATGTCAAAATCGGCATTATGAGCAACGAGAATGGCATCACCACAGAAAGCTTTAAATTCTTCTAATACTTCATATGCTTCAGGAGCATTCAGTAAATCAGCGTCAGTAATACCTGTTAATTCCACTGTAATCCGACTTAATTTGCGGTGGGGATTAATAAATTTACTGAAGGTGTCGATTTCATGGCCATTTCTTAATTTAACAGCTGATATTTCAATGATTTCGTCAAAATTAACAGAGAAGCCTGTAGTTTCAATATCGAATATTACATAAGTGGCATCTTTTAACCAGATATGCGCTTCATTCCAAACAATTCGCGCCCGATCTTCAACTAAAGAAACCTCAACACCATATATTGGTTTAATTGGTTTCTTTTTCGTCGCTTGATGAAACTCAGGAAATGCATAAACCCCATAATGATCAGTAACCGCAATTGCTTCATGACCCCATTCGACAGCTCTATCAACATACTGAGTTATCGAGGTTACGCTATCCATATTGGACATATTTGTATGTAAATGTAACTCGATGCGTTTTTGCCCTTCATATCCTTTATCAGTACGCTTTGCCTTTTCATGATGATTATCTAGTAGTTCCGCCGCATTTAAATATAAAATAACTTCTTTAAAGTATTCCTTATAGCGAGGACTACCCTTGATTTTGACATAATTACCCTTTTTTAAGATTTTTTCGTAATAGGGGAAATACTCTTCGCTCTTAGGATAAGCTTGCACTAAAATGGAATCAGTATAATCAGTAAGCATGAATTCCACATATTCAAGATTTTGGGAAGTTTTCTTAACTTCACTCTCAAAAATATATCCTTCAATAATATATTCAACCTTCGCATTAGGTAAATCATCCGGTAATACAGGGATATTCTGTATTGGCTCACTATCACCTTTAATGGGACCATTAATGGTCTTGTCATCATAGGTCCCATTCTTGTATCCATTGTAACCATTCTTATATGTGAGGGGTACTTCTACTTGTTTAACTTCCCGTTTTTCTTCTGCGAGTTGTTTTTGAATAGAAATAGCTTGCAGCTTTCGTTTCTTTTCAATATCTTCTAACGGATCATATCCATTCTCATGGATCCTGACAGTAAATTGAACACTAAGACCAATTGCTTGATACATTTTTTCAATTTCTTGTTTAAATAAAGCTTCTAACAACGCTTGTTGTTCCGGGGTTTTAACATTTATATATAAAGTGTTACCTTCCTGTAAAACATCATAATCATCTATCGCCATGAAGCTAGCATCATATATTTGAAGAAGTTCTTTTACAACCATTAAATAATCATAAACATTTACATTGGAATTATCATTTACTTCTGTAGTAAAAAGCACTTTGTTTACCCCAGTAATACTACTAAAACGTGTAATTAACTGCTTATAAAAGGCTAAACATAAGTGTGGTTCAATTAATTCTTTTGTTGTAAAATAAAAATGATAAGTTCCTGTTTTCTTATCAACAATTACTGTATCTAATTTATATCCTGCAAATGCTTGGCAAAAATTAGTCATATTAAGTTGTTCAAGTAGTATTCGCATCTTGTCTTGCATACATTACCACATCCTTCGTCTTATCCAATCATATTAATTATAGCATAGTTAACAGTTTTTTTTGTCAAGAATTTACATTAATTCAGATTATGTTATAATATAAATAACAAAGCCGAGGTGTAATTATGTTTCTTCGCTATTTTTTCACAGCTATCGCAATCTTCTTTTTGGTGCTGTTCGTTATCAAACTATTTAATCCCAAAGTGTTTCCTTTTCTGTATAAAGGTCTGAAAAAAGTCTGGGAATTCATCAGATATACCTTCACACTCTTAATTAAAAGTTCAATTTATACGATTAATCTAACCTTTAAAAGGACTATTTATGTTGTAGGATTAGACTTGTTATTTGCACTCGCTTTAAATATCACCATTACTACTATTGTAACAAGGGATCCTCAGCTTTGGCTCGATATCTTTGTTAAGCAATTGCTCAGTACATATGTGCTAAGTTTCTTTACCTTTACATATTTGATAGGATTATATCACTATTTAAAGAAAAAAAGCAATGAAAAACAAAGTATCTTTACATATTGGAAAAGTATCTTTCGTAGTAATAAAAAGAGTTATTACACCTATGATGAATCTACCAATAAGTATACCTATCATGATAATGAATAGAAAGGATTTTATTTTATGAATTATATAGTTTATGCACTATTTGCGATTATCCCATTGATAGTAATCTTCTTAATAATCTTTATTATCGTTAAAGTATTATCGAAGAAGAATTCAGGGCGAATTAATTATGGTAGATATGCGATTAATATTTTAGAAAACAATACCACTGTTGATGAAACAGAAAATGGCTGATAATTCAGCCATTTTTCTTTATCGCTTTTTATATTTAGATTCACGACTTTCGCTTATCCTAAACTCATAAGGAGTTATCCTATAGTGTTCTTTAAAAGTACGGATAAAGTGATTGACATTATTGAATCCAGCTTTTTCACAAATTTCGTTAATTGTATCCCTACTATAAAGAAGGAGTTCTTTTGCCTTTGAAAGCCGCTGTAACACAATATATTCTTTCAAATTATACCCTGTGATTTCTTTAAACGATCTTGATAAATAGGAAGGACTAATAAAGAATAACTCGGCAATTTTTTCTAAGCCAATATCTTCTGTATAGTTTTTGTCAATATATTCTTGTACATCTAAAACAGTATGATAGATTTGTGTTTTCAACTTGGTAAGAAAATGTTCAGGATAGGTACGATAAATATTAACAAAAAGATATTGGATTAAAGATTTAAAAGCTAAGGGTGATAAAGGGTCATTCGATGTATACTCTTTAAACATATTATCCATGATTTTATTAATCAACTCGTCATTATCCGTTACTTCAATAATATGAGTAAAGTTTTGAGGACGGTATTTGAAGATTGCTGATAAGAGGGGTTCTTGCAATAAAGTATTTAGCATATCATTTTTGATTAACAGGTAATAGGTACAATATGGAACTTGATTAACCCGCATGCTATGCGTCTCTAAGTGATTAATGAACACTAATGTAGGTTTGGAAATCTGATATATCTTTTTATCAATTTGAAACTCACAAGCTCCCGCTTTAACATATATCATCTCATAATAGTTATGATAATGGTCACTTAGACTCATTAGTTCTGTAGTCTCTCGATAATACATCTGGACATTTTTATTAATGAACATGTTTCACCTCAAAAAGCAAATAATGTAGATTTTTTAGCAAGAAATAGCGAGATTTCTTGCTAATAATTATTATATAATAAATTATAGAAAAAAGACAGAGGTGAACCAATGAAAGAATTCAATTACAAAACACTGAAAGATGTAGTACATGATTTTTCTGATTTTGAACTTAAAAATCCAGAAGATTTAAGTATATTAGGGGAAGAATTAAAAATTGGTGATAGAAAAGTAAGTAACCGTTTTGTCATCCAACCAATGGAAGGAGTAGATGCCAATCTAGATGGTACACCAAGTGCTCTTACATTAAGAAGGTATGAACGCTTTGCTAAAGGGGGAGCTGGACTCATTTGGGTTGAAGCGGTTGCGGTCGTACCAGAAGGAAGAACTTCCAAAAATCAACTATGGCTCAACAAAGAAAATGTAGGAGCTTTTAAAGAATTAGTAGATAAGATGCGTACTTGGGGAAAAGAATCCATGGGTGCTGATTTTAACCAAGCACTTATTATTCAGTTAACCCATTCAGGTCGTTTTAGTAAACCCAATAATGTTAGTGAACCGATTATTACTTATCACAACCCATACTTAAATCAAAAACTACATATCGATCCCGAATATCCTGTTGTTACTGATGAGTATTTAGAACAACTAGAAGATGAGTATGTAGAAAAAGCGATACTAGCCTATGAAGCTGGTTTTGATGGTGTTGATATTAAATGTACCCATCGTTATTTAATCTCTGAGCTTACAAGTGCTTATACCAGAGAAGGAAAATATGGTGGTTCATTTGAAAATCGGATTCGTTTTCTTATTAATGTCATAAAGAAGATTAAGGATAAACTTGGTGATAAGTTATTATTAGCAGTTAGATTGAATGTTTATGATGGTATTCCTTATCCTTATGGATTTGGTGTCGATAAGGAGGATTATCGGAAGATTGATTATACTGAACCGCTTAAACTAATAGGAATTCTTAAAGATTTAGGTGTCAAAATTATCAATGTATCGATGGGAAGTCCTTACTATTATCCCCACGTGAATCGTCCCTTTGATATTGGTAACTATACACCTGAAGAAGACCCAATCGACGGTGTAAAACGCCTATTTAGAGGTGCTGAAGTCGTCCAAAAAGCATATCCTGATATGGTTGTAGTTGGGACAGGCTTTAGTTGGTTAAGACAGTTTGGTCCAAATATCGCTGCGGGACTAATCCGTAGTGGTTCAATGGCCATGGCTGGTCTAGGAAGAATGGCCTTTGCTTATCCAGATCTACCAAAAGATACTATTGTAAATAATACTTTCAATCGCAATAAAACATGTATAACCTGTAGTAAATGTTCAGAATTAAAAAGTATTGCAGCGATTACTGGTTGTGTCGTACGTGACACAGAAATCTATGTTCCTGCTTATATGGAACACTTTAGAAAGGGGAAATAAGATGCGTGTAGCGTTAGTTACCGGTGGTACAAGAGGTATTGGGAGAGCAATTGCCCTCCAATTATTAAGTGAACAGTTTAAAGTCGCAATTGTTGGTACTCGTTCACAAGAAGAAATAACGGATTTGCTTGGGGAATTTCGTAAATATCAGCATTTTCTCTATATTCAAGGGAATATTGGATATAAGGAAGACCGCATGCGGATTATTGATACAGTGATAAAACATTTTGGTCGAATTGATGTGTTAGTAAATAATGCTGGAGTTGCCCCCTTACAAAGACTAGACATCTTAGAAACAACCGAAGAAAACTTCGATTATGTGATGAGTATTAATCTCAAAGGTACATTCTTTTTAACACAGACAGCAGTTAATGCGATGCTTAAATCTATAAATGATAATGTTAGTGATTATCATCCTGTAATCATTAATATCTCGTCCATCTCTGCATATACTTCTAGTCCAAATCGTCCTGAATATTGTATTTCCAAAGCAGGAATCAGCATGATGACCAAATTATTTGCGGACCGTTTGGCAACCTATGGTATTCCTGTCTTTGAAATTCGTCCAGGTATTATGGAAACTGATATGACAGCGACAGTTAAAGAAAAATATGATAAGTTAATCGAAAATGGCATTACCCCAATTAAACGTTGGGGTACACCCCAAGATGTCGCAAATCTCGTAAGTCTCTTATGTTCAAATAAACTCACCTTCTCGACTGGTGATGTCTTTAATGTCGACGGTGGCTACCATATTCAACGGTTATAGGTGATATTATGCGTAAAGATATCATCCAAATTAATGATCTTACTTTACCAGTCTACACTTGTCACACAATTGTTGTTGGTTCAGGAGCTGCTGGCTATAAAGCTTGTGATTCTCTTTATCGGGAGGGAATTAAAGATATTGCTCTTGTGACTGAAGGTATAAATATGGGGACAAGCCGTAATACTGGTAGTGATAAGCAAACCTACTACAAGCTTAGTTTAGCAGGTAAAGATACTGACTCCATCTATGACCTTGCCAAAACCCTCTTTGATGGTGGTTGTAAACATGGTGATATTGCTTTAATTGAAGCAGCATATTCAGCAAAATGCTTTTATAAATTAGTCGAATACGGAGTACCTTTTCCTAGTAATGAGTATGGTGAGTATGTTGGCTATAAAACGGACCATGATCCCAGACAAAGAGCCACTTCCGCAGGTCCCCTAACCTCTAAGTATATGGTGGAATCTTTAGAAAAACAAACTATTTTAAAAGATATACCGATATTTGACCGTTATACTGTTATCGCTATTTTGGTGGATCAAGTTGAGAATAAAACAGTTGGTTTACTTGCCATTAATAAAAATGATTATAAAAACAACTATGGCTTAACCTTATTTAACTGTTCAAATATCATATATGCAACGGGTGGTCCCGCTGGCTTATATGAGGCTAGTGTGTATCCACAAAGCCAAACTGGTTCATTAGGAATTGCCTTAGAAAAGGGGGCAAAAGCAGTCAATCTAACTGAATCTCAGTTTGGGATAGCCTCAATTAAGTTTAGATGGAATCTATCTGGAAGTTACCAACAAGTAATTCCTCGTTATGTATCTACAAATCAAGATGGTAGTGATCCCAAGGAATTCTTGTTAGATTATTTAACACCAGCAGACGTTGCTAATTGTACCTTTTTGAAAGGCTACGAATGGCCTTTTGATATTCGTAAAGTACAAAACAAAGGTTCATCAATCATCGATATCTTAGTTTACCAAGAAGTTTATCTAAAAAAACGTCGTGTTTTTTTAGATTTTACCCAAAATCCTAAGGATTTCACGTTTAATTTATTAGAACCTGTAGCGTATCAATATCTTGAAAAATCTTTGGCTTTAGATGATACACCAATCAAACGTCTAAGAAAGATGAATGAACCTGCTTATCAACTCTACCTTGCAAACAACATTGATTTAGAAAAAGCGTGGTTAGAAGTTAATGTATGTAACCAACATTGTAACGGTGGTCTATATCATGATTCTAACTGGGAAAGCAATATAAAACACTTTTTCCCTGTTGGCGAAGCTGCTGGTACATTTGGTGTATACCGACCAGGTGGCTCAGCCTTAAATGCGACCCAAGTGGGTCCTGAAAGAGCTAGTCATCATATAAAACTTCATTATTATGAAGCACCATTAAATGTAAATACATTTCTCAATATTGTAAAAACACAAATTGCAGAACGAATAAAAACTGTAAAAAGTATGCTTAAAAATCAGAATGCTGAAAGTGTTAATACAAAACTATTAAGATTAAAGAAACGCATGAGTCAATATGGTGGTTTTATTAGAAGTAGTTCAAAAATTAAAGAAATCCTCACAGAGTGTATAGAAGAACTACGCTCATGGCCTTTCAACATCAAGATTAAAAATGAAAAAGAATTAATCGGTGCTTTCAAATACTATGATTCACTAATAACACAAATCACATTCCTTAAAGCAATGGAAGCTTACGCGGAAAAGACGGAGTACAGTCGTGGCTCTTGTTTAATGACCAATAAAGAAGGTATCTTACCACTGGAAAAACTTGATGAAGTCTTCCGTTATAAGTATCAAGACCGTACCTTATTTGACAAAATCTGTGAAATAACCTACCATGATGGTGACTGCACTGTCGATTGGGTCAAGGTTAGACCACTTCCCACAGAAGATAATTGGTTTGAAGTAGTATGGAAGAAGTACCGTAAAAGAGAGGGATTAGAATAAATGAAACAAGCGATACTGTTATGTAATGATAAAAATGCTTTAAGAAGCGTTTATTCACAAGAAATTTTAAATAGTATTAAAGAAAAAGTAAGTCTTTATGAAGAAATCATCGCTAAATCAGAACTTGAAAACCACCTTGATGTAGTTAGAGATGCGGAAATCATCTTTTCTACTTGGGGTATGCCCCACTTTACTGCGACAGAAATTGAAAACTATTTTCCCAATTTGAAAATTGTCTTTTATGCCGCAGGATCGGTAAGACACTTTGCTTATGAGTTTATAAATAAGGGCATAAAGGTAGTAAG
>JAAYWZ010000127.1 GCA_012516175.1 Bacilli bacterium | reverse complement strand
TACATATACTCCATCACTAAAGTTATCCCAAATAATCTTACCATCAGTTACTTTTGATGCACTTGGGTCAGGGAGAATAGCCATATCAATTTCATTGCTTTCTAATGCCTGCAAACGAGCAGGAATCATTGGAATTCCAACTAATTGATAAGTAATGTCATTATCACTAGCAAGTTTTTCAACTAAGTAACTAAGGACACCATTTTCAAATGTTCCTACTTTAGCACCATCAGTGCTCTTAACATCAGTGGTAATTGAATTTTTATAATTCTTATTAGCCACTATAAAGAATTGATCTTCAGTAGTAACTGTAGCCTTAAGTTTATATCCTTGTTCTAATAAACTCGCAAACATAACATAATCAGTATTAACTGCATCGATATGTTTACCGATTAATGCGGCATCACGATCATTAGCATTTGTAAAAATCTTAATCTCAACTTCTAGGCCAGCATCTGCATAGTATCCTTCTTCTAAGGCATAAATATATGGTACTGCCCCAATACTAGACATAAATCCTATTGTGATTTTGCTTTCTTTGTTTACTTTTTTACATGATGTTAATAATACTAAAGATAGTATTAAACATATTATTGTCATTACTTTTTTCATTATTGTTCACTCCTCCTAGTGAATTATAACACAAATTATCAATTTCGGATAAAAATTTTTAATTATCTTATAATTTCCTAAGATAAACTAAAGGAGCCCTTTTTTGAGCTCCTTTAGTTTATCTATCTTATATATTATCCCTTTTCTCTTGATCCCTTTGTTCTTTCTCTTTAATGGCTGCTAAAACTCGCTCACAGGTCGCAGGGAACTCTGTTAACCTTATCCCCACTGCATTATAAATCGCATTGAGAATTGCTGGTGCTGTTGGTAACATTGCTGGTTCACCAAGACCTTTAGCTCCATATGGACCAGTAGGTTCATTCTTTTCTACAAAATATGTGGTAACCTTAGGCATATCCATACTGGTTGGGATAATGTAATCACTAAAACTTCGATTCTTAATCGAACCTTTATTAACGATAACTTCTTCCATAATCGCATATCCAATCCCCATTGATGCTCCACCAATGATTTGTCCCTCTGCTTGGGCAGGATTTACAATTTTACCTGCATCATAAGCTGCTACTATCTCTAGTACATCCACTTTACCCGTTTCGGTATCAACTTCTACTACCGCCTTTTCAATGCCAAAGGTATATGGCCAATAAGGATTCCCTTGTCCTGTTTCTAGATTTACTTGCGAAGTAGTCGCTTTGAAATAGCCTTCAAAGCGAGTTTCAATATTCTTATCAAGGAATAAGTTATAGATTTCATTGACATCTTCCTTGGTTTTTAACTCTTTTTCCCCAATTACCTCATTAATTCTATCCCGCATCTTTTCGCAGGCAATCTTCACCGCATTACCAGTATTATAAGTTTGTCTACTAGCTGCGGCTGTACCTGTATCGAGAACTAAACTAGTATCATTCCAAATGATATTAATTAACTCACCATCAGTCTTTAATGTTTCCTGGGCAATTTGCTGCATAACACTTATACCACCACTACCAACATCGCTTACCCCAACATAGAGATTAAACCTACCTGAAGAGGTAATTTCAATGACGGCACGTGATTCATCAGGGAAGCCATTACCATAACCCGTACCATAAAAGAACGCTCCATAACCAACGCCACGTTTCTTCATCCTGCCACCTCCCTATAACGAAAGATTATCATGAGAAGCTAACTTCTCGATACATTCCTTAATCGCAACGCCACTTGCTAAAACCTGTCCTGAAGCTGTAACACTTCCTACTTCAAAACAATTAAGATATCTAAACTTCAAAGGATGCATTCCGAGTTTTTCTGCTAACATATCCATTTGCGCTTCAATAGCGAGCGGTACTTGCGCTGCCCCAAAACCACGCATCGCTCCCGCAAATGGATTATTGGTGTGGACTGCGAAAGCTTCCACAAAAACATTAGGTATCACATATGGACCAGTCGCATGTAATGCAGACTTCCGTAAAACATTAGTCCCCCATGATGCATAGGCACCTGTATCCCCATATATCCGTGCTTCTATTGCACATAGCTTACCATCTTCTCGTACACCAGTCTTATAATACATTTTCATCGGATGTCGTTTAGAATGCGATATAATCGATTCTTCCCGATCATATAACACTTTAACTGGTCGTTTCGTGATGTAAGCTGCCAATGCGGCATGGCATTGAGGATTTATATCCTCTCTTGCCCCAAATGCTCCCCCAACAGCAGTATTGATAATCCGCACTTCTTCATCTTTTAAGTTTAAGCAACGTGCCACTTCTTCCCGGTCATAATGTGGATATTGGGTCGCCACATACACTTCAATTAACCCATCATCACCAATCTTACCAATTGCACATTCAGGTTGTAAGAAAACATGTTCTGTCATCTGGGCAAAATAAGTATTTTCGACAATATACTTAGCTTCCTTAAACCCTTGTTCAAGATCCCCTTTTTGAACTTTAATATGATATAAAACATTACTAGCGTCTCCAATAATCGGGGCTCCCTCTCTTAATGCATCCTCGATGGTAAATACTCCCTCATATTCTTCATATTCAACCTTAACCTGTTTAAGCGCATTTTTGAGCGCTTCTTTTGTTTCACAGATGATTAGTAATAAACAATCCCCAACTCTTTTAATCACATCATCAACTAAAATGGGAATATCTTTAAAAATAACCCCGTGTTTCTTAGCACCAGGAATCATTGTATGATCAACTACTTCAACTACTCCTGGTAATTTTCTAATCTCATTAATATTTAAATCTATTACGCGACCATAGGGAATAGTACTACGATATACCCCCGCATAAAGCATTCCCGGGAATTCTAAATCATCAGGATAAATGGCTTTACCAGTGACTTTCTCGTATGCATCAGGTCTAATTTGACTAGCTCCTACCGCACTCACAGGCCTCACCCCGACTTTCCTTCATTTTCGTTTGGGCTAACTTAACACCCTCAACAATCTTTTGGTATCCTGTACAACGACAGAGATTACCTGAAATAGCTTCCTTAATTTCTTCTTCTGTCGCATCAAGATTCTTATCTAATAATGCTTTAGTGCTTAATACCATTCCAGGTATACAATAACCGCATTGGACTGCCCCTACTTCAAGGAATGCTCTTTGAATCGGATGAAGTTCAGCACCACCTACACCCTCAATAGTGATAATCTCCTTGCCATCACAACTTGCGGCTAACACTAGGCAAGAGTTTATGGTTCTTCCATCCATTATAACTGTACAAGCACCACATTCACCTTCGCCGCAACCTTCTTTTGTCCCTTTTAATTTTAACTCATCCCGCAAAAAGTCTAACAAACGCATTAATGGGTGGATTTTTCTTGTATAAGATGTCCCATTAACAGTAATGGTTACCTCAACCATTTAATTCACCACCTAAAGCACTTTGTAGTGCTAGTATATAAACCCCTTTAACTGCTTCCTTCTTAAATGGCATGGTCGGTCGATTCTTGATGCTTTCATAAACTGCTGTTTCTAATCCTATTAATACCTCATCGCTCTCTAAATAGGATAAGGGTTTTTCTACACATATTTTCTCGATCTCCGTCACCCTAAACGGGTATCTTCCCACTGCTCCTAAAGCGATGTTAATCTTTTCAACTACTCCCTCTTTTTCTTTTAAACTAACAGCTGCGTTAATCCGCGCAATCGCTAAAGAATTTCGTTTACCTAACTTATAGAACCCACTCAAATATCCTTTTCTTGGTAGTTTAATTTTTGTTAGAACTTCATGAGGTTTAATCTTTTCTTTTTCATAATTGCTGAAGTACTCAACTGCACAAATAATTCTTTCTCCCTCTACCGAATTAAAAACAAACTTTCCTTCTAAACTCATAATCACGGGTACACTATCAGCTGCTGCCGAGGCATTAATGATGTTTCCACCAATGGTGGCCATATTACGGATTTGTGGCGCCGCAAAATGCTTAGCACACAAAAAAAGTCCAAAAAACTCTTGTTTAATAATGGGATTTTCGCATAAATTAGCGAAAGTTACCATACTACCGATTTCAATCTCTATTTCATTTACTGTAATAGTTTTTAACACTTCAATTCTACTTAGATCTATTACAGTTTCAACTTTTTTTCTTTCTTTATTAATGTCGATGATTAAATCGGTTCCCCCTGCAAGTAGTGCTGGATTCGGTGTTTCATGGAGTAGTTGGATAGCTTCACCTAAATAGCGTGGTTGATGAAATATAATACTTTCCAAATCCCTCTCCTCCTTCCCTCTTATTAGTTATGGTTAGTAAAAAGATCGATGAAATCAAAGCGGTTATAATCAAAGAGCCCCCTTGGTGTAAGTTTTACATCGGGTATTACGGGTAAAGCCATGAACGCTAGCGCAATATATGGGTCTATTCCTGGTTTAACACCATAATCCTTGGCGAGTTTGTTTAATTTGCGAACTTTTTCACAAACAACTGTACTTTTTTCCGCTGTCATAATTCCCGCTATGGGTAGGCTTAGTTCCCCAAGCACTCTACCCTCTGATACAAAGACAATGCCGCCACCTATTTTAATTAGTTCTTGCGTAGCTAGATACATATCAGCGTCATTACTGCCAGCGACAATAATGTTATGAGAATCATGGGCAATGGTTTGAGCAATCGTACAATTTTTAATTCCTAATCCCTCAATATAACCTACAAAGAATTTTCCCGTATTCTTATGTCTTTCAATAACCGCTAATTTTAAAACTTCTTCCTCACTCTTAACCTTTGTTACATAACCAGCTTCAGTTTTAACTTCTCTAATAACACCTTTAGTGATTAACGATTTAGGTATAACTTGTATCACATTGACATAGTTACCCTTAGCTTCGACTTTAAACATCTCAGGTGTTACAACTTTAACCCGCATGGTATTTTTCATTTTTACTGGTGTAAGTTTTTCTTCACCATCATAGAAGCGACCATTTTTCATAACCTTTTCAATCTTTAACTCATTTAAATCAGAAAAGATTACTAAATCAGCTTTTAGACCCGGCGCAATCGCTCCTCTATCTCTTAAATTATAACAGTTAGCCGCATTTAGAGTAGCGATAGTATAAGCTTTGATTGGATCTAATCCTAGTCTAATACTTACTCGGATATTATTATCGATTGTCCCTTCTTCAATTAAATCCTCAATATGCCTGTCATCAGTACAATATAGAAATCTCGTATAATTATCCTGATTAACGGCTTTAATTAACTCGCGTAAATCCTTTGATTGGCTACCTTCTCTTAAAAGCACATACATTCCTAAACTAACTTTTTCTAAAGCTTCTTCTGGAGTAGTACATTCGTGGTCAGTTGAAATCCCCATGCCAATGTAAGTGTTCAAATCTTTACCACTCAATGTCGGTGCATGCCCATCAACATTCTTCTTTGCAAGTTTCGTGTTCATGATTTTTTCTAGCATGTCACGATTACCATTAATAACTGCCCCTACATCCATAACTTCTCCTAATCCTAAAACCCTAAGATGTTTCAAGTATTTCTTTAACTTCTTCGCATTTAAGGTTGCACCATTATCTTCAAAACTGACCGCCGGTACACATGAAGGCAACATATAAAAACAATCAATGACCGCCTTCTTACTATTTTCTAACATGAAGTCTAAGCCTTTTGTCCCCATGACATTCGCAATCTCATGTGGGTCAGCGATGACAGTTGTAACACCATGTTTTATCGCCAAATGGGAAAACACTTCTGGTGTTATCATGGCCGATTCGATATGGACATGGGTATCAATAAATCCTGGTGCCACATACATACCCGTACAGTCAATCTCTTCAACACCACTATAACTACCAATGCCGATGATTAAATCATCGCTTATCGCAATATCGGCTTGCATTATACTTTGCGTGTATACATTGATAATCGACGCATTTTTTAGCACGAGGGGAGAAGGAATCCCCCTGCGTGCATATTTCAATATCTTTACTTTCTTTTCCATACTAACCCTCATTACGCGATTACCTTAGGCTCGTTAACTAACTTACCATTTACATAACGAGCTTTGATGTTACGGTCATCACCAGTATAGAGGTATTTTTGAAGCCGTTCCATGACTGTTAGTGGTTTGAAGTGCGGTAAACAACTATCATCAATAACTAGACAATCAAACTTATAACCTGGTTCGAAGCTTCCTACTTTGCCAAAGAAGGCTCCCCCACCTTTAGTGGCTAAGTAAAAGGCATCGGCTGTACTTAATGGTTTATCGATGCGGTCGGATTGAATCCACTTAATATTGGACACTTGACTTGTAATGACACAAGCATGCGCCATTGATAAAGTGTGTCCACCCGAAACATCACTACCTAAACCAATATGAATTCCTCTAGCGAGTAGTCTTCTAATTGGTGCAATCCCACTAGCTAAGTTACAGTTTGAATTAGGATTATGGGCAATAAAGACACCCTTTTCAGCGATCAGATTAACTTCATCTTCGGAACATAATACACAATGAGCCATGATAGTAGGTGTATCACCAAAAAGACCATACATATCATAGATACTGCCATAGAATGGTGCATCAGGATGTAGCTCTTTGACAAAACAGATTTCTCCAAAGTTTTCACTTAAATGTGATTGGACAGGCACATTATATTCCTTCGCAATCTTACCCAGTTCTTCCATGAGTTCCGGTGTACAACTAGGTACAAATCGAGGTGTTATGATTGGTTTAACTAACTCGTATTTATCTTTGTATTCTTTGACAATTTCTAAAGTGTCATCAATGGAGTTTTGAGTTTCTTCACATAAGAATTCAGGAGAATTCCTGTCCATATTTACTTTACCAACATAAGCCCCTAGACCCGCTTCCGCAAACAAATCCATTAACCGTTTGGTAGCTTCCTTGTGAATAGTGCCAAATACCACTGCTCTTGTGGTACCATGTTTCCATAAATCATGGACAAAGCGTGAATAAACCTTTTCCGCGTAGGTAATATCCTTATACTTGGACTCTTCTGGGAAAGTATAAGTTTCCAACCAGGGCATAAGTTCTTTGTCTAAACCAAGTCCAATATTTGGATATTGTGGGGCATGAACATGTAAATCCACGAAACCTGGAATAAGTAGATTATCACCGTAATCAATTACCTCAATTTCTTTGTATTTTTCCTCTAACTCAGAGAATACCCCTATAATCTCATCATCTTCAACCACAATATACCCTTGTTCGCAAACTTCAAACTTACCCAATTCCTTTGTGTAAATGATATTCCCCTTTACCGCAAACAAGCTTTTCATATCATCCCTCTATTCTCTTTATTTTTTATAATAAGTTTCCTTTAACGGTAAACTTGTTCTAAATTTACCATCGAGTAGATAATATGCTCCTTGTACTGCTGGTGCAGTTGGTATTGTCGTTATCTCCCCTATGCCTTTAGCACCATAAGCTAATTCTGAATTATTCTTTTCAATGATGATAGATTTAATCTCTGGAATATCCGTAGTTCGGAATAATCCTAGTTTACCGAAACTTACCTGCGGCACTCCTTTATTAAGTGGAAAATCTTCTGTTAAAGCATACCCTAATCCCATTACAATACCACCCTCAATTTGTCCCTCTACTGTAATGGGATTAATCGCTTTTCCACAATCGTGAGCCGCTATTACTTTCATTACTTTTCCCTCTTCATTTAAAACTACTACTTGTGTCGCATAGCCATAGGCTACATGACTTATTGGATTTGGTTTGGGTGAGTTCATGGGATCAGTAATTCCCTCATACTCTCCATAGAACTCTTCATTCGCAAGTTCCCTCAATGTTTTACCCTCTAATGCTTTTTTCAGCTCTAATGCTGCTCGTCGGCAAGCTTCCCCCGTAAATAAGGTCTGGCGTGACGCAGTTGATGTACCTGAATTAGGAGTATGTAAGGTGTCAGGATGCTCTACTACGACATCTTCAGGTTTTACACCCACAGTTTCACAGACTATTTGAAGTAATACTGTTGTTAGACCTTGACCTACTCTGGCGGCACTTGTTCTTACATGAATCTTATTATCGATGATAGTAAGTTTACAACGACCAACATCAGGAACACCTACACCTAACCCCGAATTCTTCATTGCACAAGCGATACCCACATATTGATGTTTTTCATACTCTTCTTTTACCGCTAATAAAGTTTCCTTTATAGCAGTATCTTCTGACGCAATTTGACCATTAGGTAATACCTCACCAGGGCTAACTGCATTCTTATAACGAATTTCCCAAGGACTAATGCCAATCAGCTTCGCAAGTTGATTTAAATTGCTTTCTGCCGCAAAGGCTGATTGGGTAACTCCAAAACCTCTAAAGGCTCCTGCTGGAGGATTATTGGTATAAACAGCCATTCCTTCAATTAACACATTCGGAATATGATAGGGTCCAGCTGCATGCGTACAAGCTCTCTGGAGAACAGGTCCCCCTAAAGAAGCATAAGCACCAGTATCAGAAACGATTTTCGCTTTAAAGGCGATAATGTTTCCTTCTTCATCACAGGCAGTAGTACAATCGATTTCCATCGCATGGCGTTTTGGATGAACCATGATGCTTTCTTTTCTAGATAAAGTGACTTTTACAGGTTTCTTCGTGTGATAGGCAAGAAGAGCGGCATGGTGTTGGACACTCATATCTTCCTTCCCACCGAAAGCACCACCGACATACTTACTAATAATTCTCATCTTTTCTTTAGGAATTCCTAGAAGCATCGAGATTTCACGATATTCATCATAAATACCCTGCGCCCCAGAATAAATCGTGAGTATATCCCCCTCATAAAACGCGATGGCACTTTCGGGTTCTAGGAAGGCATGTTCAGTAAATGGCGTCGAGTAATGATTACTAACCACATATTTAGCGTTCTTAAATGCTTCTTCAACATTACCTCTTTCGATTTTTTCAATTCTGAGAATATTACCATTAGGATGAATTTTCGGTGCATCTGGCTTTAAAGCATCCTGTGGCCTTGTGATGGGTTCTAACTCCTCATAATCGACATCAATTAAGTTCAGGATTTCTTCTAGTGAGGCTTTTTTCGTTGACGCTACTAACGCTAAAGCATCCCCCACATAACGTGTTTCTTCTCCTTCAGCGATAAGCGCTGGCCAGTCATGCACCAAGTGACCGATAAAGCGTTCTCCTGGTACATCTTTCGCTGTCAAGACACATACACAATCAGGATGTTGTAAAGCCTTATTCACATCGATTTTTTTGACTAAAGCTCGGGGATATTTTGACCTTAAAGCTTTTCCATAAAGCATGCCTGGTAACTTAATATCATCAACATAATCCGCAATACCTACTACCTTATCATATGCATCGACTCGGGGAATACTTTCACCGATTTTTCCTGTGTAAGTTTCATCTGGTATACAGCCTGTGTCTAATAAAGATGCTACTAACTTTACTGCTTCGATGATTTTCACATAACCAGTACAGCGACAGACATTTCCTCTTAATGCTTTCTTGATTTCCTCATCATTTGGGTGAGGATTTTGGTCAAGGAGTGCCTTGGTGCTCATAACCATGCCAGGTGTACAAAAACCACATTGAACAGCACCAGTCTTCGCAAAACTATACCGATATACTTCCTTTTCAAAGTCGGTAAATCCTTCTATCGTCATAATCTTCTTACCATTTACTCGACTAGTGGTAAGTACACAGGCTCGCATTGCTTTACCATCCACGATGATGGTACAAGCACCACAGGTTCCTTCAGCACATCCATTTTTCACTGAAGTGATGTTCAATTCTTCGCGTAAGAAATCAATTAAACTTAGATCTTTTTCTGTCTGTACTAAACTACCATTAACATAAAACTCATACATATATTTCCCCCCCTAAACTGAAGGTATTACGATGGATATATTGGCCGCAAGGGTGTCCCACTACGTTTTCATTCTCTACCATTCTTCTCCCCCTTAAGAATACATAGCGGAAGAATCCCTTGCGCACCATACCTTCATAAGGATTATAGTCGACATTTTGAAGTTGGGTCTTTGCTGAAATTTTGGTTTGATAATTTGGATCAAGAACCACAAGATCGGCATCGCTTCCTACCGCAATTGTGCCTTTTTTCGGATATAAACCAAAGATCTTGGCAGGATTGGTAGAAATTTTCGCTACAAACTGATTCAAGGTTAAGCGTCTTTGCAAGACCCCATAGGTATATATTAATGCGAAACGGTCTTCAACACCGGGCGCACCATTGGGTATCTTTCGAAAATCGTCTTTACCTAAATCCTTTTGGCCATGATAATTAAAGGAACAATGGTCCGTGGCTATGGTATCAATGAAATCATCAACGAGTCCCGACCATAGTGCTTGATTATCAGATTTTTTTCTAAGTGGTGGGCTCATCACATACTTTTCGCCTTCATGTTCATATAAAGACTCATTCAGTAGTAAATATTGGGGACAGGTTTCAACATAAATCTTTCTACCTAAGTTTCTAAACATCCGAATGACATCTAAACCCATCAAAGTGGAAAGATGAACAACATATATGGGTACTTCAAGTAAACCAGCAATATCAATGACTCTCGCTATTGCTTCTCTTTCTAATATATCTGGTCTAGTTAAAGCGTGATGTTTCGGACTAGTATGACCTTCATTTACCGCCTCTTTGATTAAGGCGTCAATGACATCCCCATTTTCACAATGAAATGTAACTAGCCCTCCTATTTCTTTACTACGCTTTAATACTTGATAGATAACCCCATCATCAACTTGTAAATTATTCTTATAAGCCATATATAACTTAAACGAAGTAGCACCTAAATCAACCATATCCTGCATTTCTGTTGCGATGTTTTCGTTCCAGTCCGTTATCCCCATATGGATACCAAAATCACAATAACAGTTTTTTGCCTTACTATATTCATTTTCAAATGCTTGTTTTAATGTTTCACCCTTATATTGGGTCGCGTAATTGATGATTGTGGTGGTACCACCACGAATAGCAGCTTTTGTCCCAGTTTCAAAATTATCACTAGTTACAGTAAAACCAACATCTAAATCAAAATGGGTATGAGCATCAATACCTCCAGGTAATATTAAACAACCTGAAACATCGATAACTTCATCACCTGTTCTAATGATGCCTTTTCCTATATGGGAAACAACTTCCCCATCAATTCTTACATCGGCATCAATACTATTACTAGCGGTTATCACTTTCCCGCCGTGTAGAACAATTCCCAAATTATCACCTCTAGTCTATTACAATAGACCTGTGCGCTCGTTAAACTCTGTAATCAAACAATCTAACTCATCAGTCATATGATGTAGACGTCCCCAATAATTATCATAGTCGTACCATTGGGCATTGAGCTCATTGACATCGTATTGTTGTTGTTCAATCCAAGTGTAGTATTTTAGATTATGAATACGTTTTTTAGAATAATAAGTGAGTTCTTCCATATAGTCAATCCGTTGACCTAAGACGCTACATTCATGATCAATGGCTGCTGTTACTTCATTATACGCGCCTTTTTCTTCATTCATTTCTTGTAATCTTGATTTATACATATCACTGCTATCGGTTAGTACTGTAATAATACAATCATGTTCTGTTAACTCATAGTATTTCGCCATTTTAATGCACATTAAGAGATTAGCGGCACCACTAATACCAACATAGTTCAACTTATTGATTAACTCTTCTTTAACACCGCGTTTTCTTAAATATGTTTGACCGGCCTTTTCATTTAGTAATCTAAAGAAGGCTAAAGCATCTTTATCATCAATACCAATAACCATATCGGTATTTTTCACATTATGAATCCATGGTACATGTTTATCACCAATTCCCTCAATCCGATGGTCACCAAAACCATTATTTAAGAGGGTTGGACATTGAACTGCTTCACCAACAGCCAATTTAGCATGAGGATATTTATCTTTGATGTAATCACCGCTACCTAAAGTGCCACCTGAGCCTGAGGTTAAACATACACCAAAGACCTTATCACTTGGTCCCATTTCGGCTTTTAAAACCTCTTCCATCGCACTTCCAGTTACTTCATAATGCCAGAGGTGATTACCTAACTCACCAAACTGATTAAAGATAACAACGCTATCCCGTTCTCTTCTTAGCCGCCATGTTTCATCATAGATTTCTTTAACATTACTTTCACCACCCGGTGTGGTGATTATTTCTCCCGCTACAGTTTTTAGCCAGTCAAACCGCTCTTTACTCATCCCTTCAGGTAAAATCGCAATTGATTTACAACCTAATAATGTGGAGTTATATGCCCCACCCCGACAATAGTTACCTGTAGATGGCCAAACAGCTTCATGATACTTGGGATTAAACTGACCAGTCACAAGACGTGGTACTAAGCAAGCAAAACTCGCACCAACTTTATGGGCACCGATTGGGAAATACTTACCTACTAAAGCGAAGATTCGCGCTTTAACACCAGTTACTTCTGTTGGTAATTCAATATAATTTGGTAATTCGTTATATAATCCACCCTTTTCAATGGGTTCATTTTTCCAAGTTATTCTAAATAAATTTACTGGATTAATATCCCATAATCCCGTCTTTTTTAGTTCTGTCTTAATCTTATCAGGAACTAGTTTAGGGTTTTTCATTTGTTTAAAGGTAGGAATGATGATGTTCCGTTCTTTCGCAAGCTCAACTGTTTCTTTCAATTGTCCCTCATTTACTGTTAAATCAATTAATTTATACATTTAAACTCTCCCCTTAATCTCCTCTTTAATATAGTTAATTAAATCATTCATATCGGGTTTAATAACTTCTGGTCGTTTTACCGCATGAGTCGCAGATTTAATATCTTTTAATCCATTACCAGATACAACTAGCACCACCGTTTCATTTGGTTCAATCATCTCATTTTTAATTAGTTTCATTAGTCCCGCAAAACCAGCAACACCTGCTGGTTCACCAAAGACACCGGTATGTCGCGCTAATACCGTCATCGCTTCTAAGATTTCCTCATCAGTTACATCGACTGCTATACCATTGCTTTCAGATAAAGCATTCAAAGCTTTATATCCATTTCTAGGAATACCTACAGAGATACTATCCGCAATGGTATTGGGTACTTCATAATCAAATTCCCGTTTCTTACTTCGATAAGCACGGTTAACTGGATTAGCACCTACTGCTTGCACGGATACTAGTGTAGGTAATTTATCAATCAAACCTAATTCATAAAACTCTTTATAACCCTTCCAAGCCCCCGAGATGGAACATCCATCACCAACGCTCATGATGATTTTATCTGGTACATTAAAGTTCATCTGTTCAATGATTTCAAAAGCGACTGTTTTCTTACCATCCACTAGATAGGGATTAATCGCACAACTGCGGTTATACCAACCGAAATAATCCACTGCTTGTAAACAGAAATCATAGGCTGTATCATAATTACCATCAACTAAAACCACTTTACTACCAAAGACTAAGAGTTGTGCTAACTTCCCTTCAGGTATTGTCTTCGGGACAAAGATGTAATTCTCAATACCCATACAAGCCGCAAAACCAGATAGACTCGAAGCTGCATTTCCGGTAGATGCAGCTGCGATGGTAGTTTTCCCTAGTTCAATCGCTTTGGCAACTCCCACAGCGCTAGCTCGATCCTTTAAACTCGCGGTTGGGTTTCTTCCTTCATCTTTAATGTAGATATTTTTGATGTTTAATACTTCTTCTAATCTTGTTGCTTTGTATAAAGGTGAAAAACCGATATGTAAAGGTGCAATACCCTTTCTAGTCTCAAGGGGTAGAACAGGAAAATAACGCCAGATGTTTCGCTCTTCATTGTTTAGTAAGTACTCTTTTGTAAGTTCTTTCTTAACTTCATCAATATCAAAGACAACATCAAGCGTCCCCTCTGTCCCGCATAAGGGACAGTGATAGGGGATGCTTTCATCATAAGTTCTTCCACATTTTGAGCAACGTAGAAATTTAATTTTCTTCATTATTTCACCTTATTTACATAGGTAATGGGGATTAACGCATACATAGCACAGGCCTTAACTAACTCTTTCTTCCAAGTCTTTTCATTAGGTGCATGTGCTTCTTCTTCATGACCAGCCCCAAAACCAATACAAGGAATGTTGTATCTTCCCATGATACTTACAGCGTTGGTTGAAAAGGTCCATTTATCAACTACTGGTTCTTCATCAAATAAAGCAATATAAGAATCAACTAAAGTCTTACAAGCCACATGATCTTCTGGCAAAACCCAAGTTGGGAAGTAACATTCAGTTGGATAAACTAGACCTGTATAAGATGGTCTTTCATATGTGTACATTGATACTTCGGCTTTAGCTGCTTTAACAGCTGGTAAATTTCGAATCTCTTGAAGAGCTTTTTCCCACGTTTCACCGTTAGTTAAGCGACGGTCAATAGATATTGTACAACTATCCGCTACTGCACAGCGACTAGGTGAAGTAAAGAAGATTTCCGATACAGTAAGTGAACCTTTACCTAAGAATTCATCATAATGAAGGTTTTCGTGTAAAGCTCGTAATTCTAAGAGAATTGGTGCCATCTTAAAGATCGCATTATCACCACGTTCAGGTGCTGAACCATGGCAACTAATTCCATGAGTAGTAACTTTGATTTCCATTCTTCCCCGTTGTCCACGATAAATCCGACAAGAAGTAGGTTCTGTTATGACGACAAATTCAGGGCGAATTTTATCTTCGTTAATGATGTATTGCCAGCATAACCCATCACAATCTTCTTCTTGTACAGTACCAGTAACGATTAATGTATAATCGTCTTCAAGATTTAACTCTTTAATAATCTTACCAGCATAGACCATGGCTGCCATACCACCTTTTTGGTCACTGGCACCGCGTCCATAGATGCATTCTTCATCTTCTTTGCCTTCATAGGGATCAAATTCCCATAAACTGGGGTCACCCACACCAACGGTATCGATATGCGCATCCATCGCAATTACATGTTTACCCTTACCTATATAGCCAAGGATGTTTCCCATGGGGTCAATTTCGACTTTGTCAAAACCGACTTTTTCCATTTCTTCTTTAATGCGTAAAACCACTTGTTTTTCTTGACTACTTTCACTTGGAATCCGAATCAAATCCCGTAAAAACTTACTCATTTCCGGTTCATATTTCTTCGCTAATTCTAAAACTTTGTCGTGAATCATAGTTTACCCTCCACATTTTCTATTTCATTAATTTTAAATAATTTTTCATATACTCATAATCTTCCGTCGTATCAATATCTTTAAGAAGCATTGGATTTTTGACTTCATAAAACACTATATCTTCTTGATGCTTTTGAAGAATTGGTCTTCCTCCAATATCACCTTCTAGCGCCATTAGTTCAGGAAAAAATCGCTTGGCGAAGATGGTGGGACTTCCCCAATTATCTTTGTATCTTGGTACGATTAGTTTATCAGGATGAGTCTTAAATAAGTCTATTAATCCATTAACTGTTTCGACATCTAGTAAAGGTTGATCACTAGGGACAAAGGCATACCCTAAAGCATCAGAAGCATGCTTAATTCCTAATTTAATTGATTCGCTTTGTCCTAAATGTGATTTAGGATTATATAATACTTCTAGTCCCCATTCTTTTCCTAAATTAAGAATAATCTCATCATCACTTATCAGAAGTCTTTTTGTAAAGTTACTGTTTTTAACTACTTCAAAAGTGTAAGTGATTAATAGTCTTCCCCTTAAAGGCAAAAGTAACTTATTTGTCCCCATCCTATGACTTTTACCTGAAGCCATTATTATCGCATAAACCATGTTACTCCTCAAAACACTTAAGTATTAATTGATAAGCTACTTCAAAATACTCATCTAAATTAAACTCTTTTTCATCAATTAAGTATTGCATACTTGCCCCCATCATGAGACTAACCATGACATAAGGAAGCATGTTTTTAATTTTGGGGTCAATCTTACTATTCTTTAATACATCTCGGATACTTTTCCGCCATACACGAAAACTCTCTTGGAACTTTTCCCGAATCACTTCATCGACGGTACCTTGAACCCAATAATCAAATTGAACATAATCAAGTTTTTTATTAATTAGAATATCTTCTTTCTTTTCTTCAAATAAATTACGGATGTTCTCTTTATCACGATACTTATCTAAGTCTACAGATTCTTTTCGTTTCTCTGAGAATCGTTTTTGCATCCGATTAATAAGGGCTACTAACAAGTCATTCTTAGTTGGATAATAGTAGTGTAGGAGCGATTGGCTTGTTTGTGCTTCTTTCGCAATGAGATGCATGCGTGTTCCACTGATTTTTTCGCGGGCAATTACTTCTAAAGTGGCATCGAGAATCCGTTCTGTAATATCTTTTGCCATTAAACTACCTCCAACTTTGTTAGAATCGTTTCCAGACTTCTTGTGCTAACTCCACACTACGTGCCATAATCCGTTCTTCATCGATATTGACTAATTCCCGGTTTTCCATGATGACCTTACCATTAATCATCGTCGTAATAACATTCCGACCATTGATACCAAAAACAAGGTGACTATTGATATTGTCTTTGGTAATTGGTGTAGGAGCCTTGTAATCAACGATGATGATATCAGCTAAGGCATCTTTCTTGAGTACTCCAATTTCTTTACTTATAAACCTTTCAGTTATTTTCCTGTTATTTTCAAATAACATTGTTGGTATTTCTACCCAAGCTACATTGGAATCTTTGTTTTCATGTTTATGAATTATATTACCAACTTTATATGATTCCATCATATCTGTGGTATAACCATCAGTACCTAACCCTAACATGATGCCCTTTTCAAACATCTTTAGCACGGGTGAACAACCAACCGCATTACCCATATTTGACTCAGGATTATGAACAACGATGGTATCAGTTTCCTTAAGCATATCCATTTCTTTTTCGGTAATATGTATGCAATGTACCGCAATCGTCTTCTTACCTAAAACACCTCGGTCATACCACCGTTCAATTACTCCTTTACCATACTTTTGTTTACTATCGATTACATCTTCAATTCCTTCAGCACAATGCACATGGAAACCTGTATCTAAATCAGCGATGCTCGCTAGACACTTATCAATGGTTTTATCGGAGATGGTCATCGAGGCATGTAAACCAAAGGTAGCCTTTAACATATCATCATTGAGTTTATTACAGTAATTGATGAAGTCAACGTTTTCTTTAATACCTTCTAAGGCCCTGACCTCGCCATCACGATCAGAAGTCTCGTAACAGAGGTTACTTCTAATCCCCACATAACGTGCTGCTTCAGCAATCTTGAAGAGTGAATCTGTAATCGCATAGGGACTAGCATGATGGTCAAAGACCGTCGTAACTCCATTCTTAATTTGATCAATCATGGGTACTAAAGCACTATAATAAACATCCTCAAGGGTTAGGACTTTATCTAAACGCCACCATAAGCCTTTTAAGATATCAGTAAAACTTTTAGCTTTAGGGCTATCATTGCTAATTCCGCGCGCAAAGGTACTATAGTAATGCATATGGGTATTGATAAAGCCAGGCATGATGAGGTTACCTTTCGCATTAATAAACCGTGCTTTAGGGTACTTCTCTTTTAAGATAGAATATTCACCAACTTCGGTAATTCGATTACCTTCTACTAAAACAGCTCCATTTTCGATGATATTATTTTCCTGATCTCTTGTAACAACTATCCCATTACCGATTAAAATCATCTAACTTCCTCCTTCCAGAAGAGATAAGGATAATCATAAATACATACCCTAATTAATTCACTCAGTTCTTTCGAAATAGTATTTTCTTGATCTAAATGATAAAGAACTACTTCACCAGTTTCAGTCCTAACCTTTAGGGACTTATCATCAAGTACCATAAAGCCTATATTGGTGCTATCTTCGAATGATGCTAGGTCATTATAGATGGTTATTTTATCTTTATAGGGATTACCTTGATATGGACAGAAAATACCGCAGTTACCACATTCGTTACATAATGCATCTAGATGAACGATTTGATGCTTACCATTGACAATTACTTTCACATTAGCTCTATTAGGGCAAACATCAACGCATAATTCACAGATTTTATTACATGCTAAACATCTTGTTGCTTCTTCTTGATTATCCATTGGATCTTTGAGAATACCTTTACGCTCATAAAGCTCTTTTTCATTAAACTGTACACTTTTATCTTGATATACATCACTTAAGCCTAAGCGCATAAGGATTGTCTGACTAACTAACTTTGCATCACTAATCGCTTCAACAATGGTTCTTGGCCCAGCCTTAGCATCACCACATACAAAGACATTTTCGCGATTTGTTTCTAATTCTTTTGTAACTTGTGGATAACCAATTTCATTTAAACTTACACCATTCTTAATTAATACTTCGCGGTCTACATGTTCGCCAATCGCCGAAATCACGGTATCACATGCAATTTCTTCATACTTATCGGTTGGTACTGGAAGTCTTCTTCCACTTTGATCAGTACTTCCAAGTTCCATAATGTTAACTGTTAATTTGCCATTTTCAAAACTAACTGGTTGGCTAAGTTCTTTAATAATAATTCCTTCTTGTTCAGCTAGTTTAATCTCTTCGCGACTTGCTGGCATATAAGCTTTACTTCTACGATATACGATTTGGACTTCTTCAACATTAGGTAGTCGCTTAGCACTTCGTGCACAGTCAATGGCAACATCTCCACCACCGATAACTACAACTTTTTTACCAATATTTAATAATTCACTATTTTCATTAAATTCCTTTAAAAAATTGAAGGCATTTATGACTTTTTCAGTACCTACTTCAAGTTTCAACTGTTCAGGAATCCAAGTACCAATTGCCAAAATTAGGTAATCATATTCTTTTAATAACGTATCAATATTGAAGTTTGGGTCACAATTAAATATAAACTTAACTCCACTCTTTTCAACTAATTGATAATCTAAGTCAATTTCTTCCCGTGCTATTCTAAATTTAGGAATTAAGTATTGCACCATCCCGTATGGTTTAGCTTGTTTATCCATCACGGTAACATCAATGCCATTACGTCTTAAGAATAAAGCACATGCAAGTCCTGCAGGTCCCGCTCCGATAATTACTACTTTCTTATTACTTCTTAATTCAGAAGGTTTGAGATTCTCAAGATAAGTTTTTTGCGCATTTACTGCTGCCAGTTTTTTCATATTACGAATTTGAACAGACTCATCATAATCTAAACGTGTACACTTATCCTGACAGAAGTGAGGGCATAATGTACCTGTAATCATTGGGGCACTATTATCCTTTAGGATTACTTCTAAAGCTTCGTCATATCGACCTTCGCCAACTAATTTAACATACGCTGGAATATCTTGATTTATCGGACAACCAACCTTACAAGGGGCAATAGCACAATTAAAAAGCGGTAAAGATAAAACTATTTTTCGGTTTTCAACTGGTTTATAATCTTTGAGATGGTACTTATTTGATAAAGCTTCATCTGCAAGTTTATTCAGTTTTATTACATCAATATGTTCATAATCTTTAACATTTCTATCGATATAGTAAGCCATTTGGGTAATTCGTTCATAACCACCTGGTTTTAATAATGTGGTCGCAAAGGTAATTGGCTTTATACCTGTCTCTAAAATTTCCTTAATATTAAAGAAATCAACACCACCAGCATAGGAAATTAGTAAATCACCATTAAACTCATTAGCTAGAAGTTTAGCCATGTTAATGGTAAGAGGATATAAAGCCCTGCCTGACATGTACATTTCATCGCCAGGTAACTCATTATTTAAAATTCGAACTGGTAAGGTATTGCTTAATTTAACACCAACTTGTAAGTCTAATGATTTAGCTTTTTCTTTTAATCTCTTCAACATCTTTACTCCATCATCATACTGTAAATCATGTTTAAAATGATGGGAGTTTAAAGTTATATAATCATAACCCATTTGTTTTAGGGTATTGGATACAAATGCTTCGCCTAATAGAGTGGGATTTAATTTAATATAAGTGTTTAAGTGTTTCTCTTCTAATAAATAAGTCACTATCTTTTCAATTTCTTCGGGTGGACAACCGTGTAAGGTTGACAAAGTAATGGAGTTGGCAATTCTTGGATTAATTTTCTTTAAGTCATCTAATGTAAATCTCTTAAACAAATCAATATTATCTTCTAAATACTTGTAACATTCTTGCCAAATCGGGGTTTTCTGTGCATCTTTTAATCCCTCAATAAAGTCATCAATCTTCTTACTCTTAATTCCCGCCAAATCATATCCGACACTCATGTTGAACATGAAGTCACTAGTATCACTTAATTCTAATTCTTTCATTAAAACATGGAGGACAAACCATGCTTTAACATACTCATTAAATGCTTCTTGAACAGTAAGTTCTGTGGACCATTCAACGTTATATCCCTCATCGCAGGCTCTAATACATGGTTTACTTACAGGCAAATCTTCACCATCAATGATTTGGACCGTCTTTAGTTCAATGAAGCGACAACCAGTTAAGTAACTAGCGATTATGTTTTGGGTTAGTTGGGTATGTGGACCTGCCGCAGGCCCTAATGGAGTCGCTAGTTTTTCATTAAATAAAGAAATAAATGTTCCTGCTTGATTCTTATAGAACTTTGCTTTTCTTATTCCAAAAATACTTCCTTCTTTTTCATATTCTTGAAATATCCACTGCATGAGGGCACTAAAGGGAATGGGTTTCATTCTGTCGCTCATGTTATACCTCCCTAATCTAAAAATTAAGTGGAGTGGTAGAACTAAATTATTGAGTTAATCTACGCACTCCACTTACTAAATACTATATATCTTATGTACTATTTATGATAATTATATATTCTTTCTTGTTTACAATCTAATAGTTTATTTAATGTCGCAACTGGGTCTTTAACTTTACTTAAGAAAATCATCGCTGCGATAATATAAGGTTTATATCCTGCTTGACGATATAGTGGGGTGCGATAACGATCAAAGACGGCTTCACTGACTTCACCTTGTTTACAACTTACACCAGTAATGTCTGCAGGTAGACAGTGTAGATATAAGGCATTACCATTCTTTGTCAGTTTCATTATCTCTTCGTTACATTCCCAATCCTTATAGAGAGCATTATGAGCTAAGAGTTCTTTTTCCAACTCTTTTATACCATCAAAGTCACCTTGCTCATATAATTTTGTTCGTTTTTCCATTGCTTTGAATGGTGCCCATGATTTTGGGTAAACAATATCCGCATCTTTAAAGGCTTCTTGCATGGAGTTAGTAATCGTAAAACTACCACCTGATGCTTTTGCGTTATTCTTCGCAACATCAATACATTCATCCATTAAATCATATCCTTCAGGATATGCAAGAACAACATCCATGCCAAATCGTGTCATCAAGCCAATTACACCTTGTGGTACGGATAATGGTTTACCATAAGAAGGTGAATAAGCCCATGTCATCGCAACCTTTTTACCTCTTAAATTTTTTATACCACCAAATTCATTAATTAAATGAAGCGTATCAGCCATCGTTTGTGTTGGATGGTCGATATCACATTGCAGGTTAACTAATGTTGGCCGTTGTGGTAATACACCATCCTGATAGCCTTCTTGAACATATTTACTCACATTGCGCATATAGGTATTACCTTTACCAATGAACATATCATCGCGTATACCAATGACATCAGCCATGAAACTAATCATATTTGCGGTTTCTCGGACTGTTTCACCATGCGCAATTTGTGATTTACCTTCATCTAAATCTTGCACTTCTAACCCTAAAAGGTTACAAGCACTCGCAAAACTAAATCTAGTTCTTGTTGAATTATCACGGAACAAGGATATTGCCAAGCCACTATCAAAAATCTTTGGTGAAATATTACTTTCGCGCATTTTTCTTAAGATTTCAGCGACTTCAAATACTGCTTGTAACTCATCAAAAGTCTTTTCCCATGTTAAGAAAAAGTCATTGTAATACATGTTGTGATAATCTAACCGACTTAATTCATCAATAAGTTTTCTAATCTCCTCCACTGTCCCACCTCACCCATATTTTTGACTGATTAGTCAATCTAATCATATTATAAGAAAGCGCTTTTGTCAAGGTATCACAAGTAAACTATTAATTTTTAAGTGATTTTTATCACAATTTACATTCTTAATTACAGTAAATCTTATGTTTCTTAAATCAAATTTAGTTTTTAAAAATTCCTATACATCACTAATCTTATGTATAGTTTAATTCAAATGGTACTTTATGGCACAGTATGATTATTTACTACTCTAACATGTAACCATTTAACAGGAGTTTTTCCGAAAGTTATATTTTTGATAAGATATCCATTTAAAAAGGGGCTGTAAAAAATAAGTAGCCCCTTTTCTCTTACTATTTATCTTCTAAAACTTTTTTTACAGCCATAAAAATCTTTTGATATCCTGTACAGCGACAGAAATGTCCCGAAATTTCCCGTTTAATTTCTTCATCAGTTAGCTGTTCACCTTTTTCTACTAAAGCTGTAGTTGTTAGTACTAAACCAGGTGTACAGAAACCACATTGAATAGCTCCCTCATTAACATAAGCTTCTTGAACTTTTGAGAGTTTACCATTCTTCGCTAGACCTTCTACAGTAGTAATTGTCTTACCATCTGCCCAGATTGCTAGGTAAATGCATGAGTCAATGGGCTCACCATCGATGAGTACGGTACAAGCACCACATTCACCAACACCGCAACCTTGTTTTACACCTGTGAGATGTAGCTCATTTCGAAGTACTTCTAAAAGTGAAGTACGAATATCAACTTCGAGGGATACTTGTTCATCATTAACGTTAAAACTAATTTTTCTTTTTAATTCATCCATTATTTATTCCCCCTTAGTTCACGTAAAGCACGATAGGTTAAGACTTTAATTAAGTGTTCGCGATAAGCTTTCGATCCTCGCCAAGAATCCCGTGGTTTAGCATCCAAGATGGTCAATTCACTTATTCTCTTCATGTTTTCTTCTGTCAATTCTAAACCTAAACTAGTCTTTTCAGCTTCCTGACAACGAATCGGTGTTGGAGCACTGACACCTAAAGCAATCCGTAAATCATTCACTTTATTATCAGTAGTGTTAAGTAGCACTGCTACTCCTATCATCGCAATATCCATCGCTTTGCGGTTACTAAATTTGAAATATTTTCCTTTAAAGTTTTCGTAATTATCTTTCGTTATTAATATCTTCGTTAAGATCTCACCTGGCTGTAACTTAACTCGTCCTGGACCTGCGTAAAACTCAGTAATAGGAATTGTGCGGGATGCATTCGCTGTTTCTAGGTATAATAATGCATTTAAGGTAAAGAGAGCTGGTGCACTATCAGCAGATACCGCTCCATTACAGATATTACCGCCAATCGTCGCAATATTTCGGATTTGCGGCCCACCCATGCTTACTGCTGCTTCAGCTAGAATTGGCACGTGTTTATTAATGATATCATTACGGAAAATCTTCGTAAAAGTGGTTAAGGCGCCAATCTCAATCGTACCATCTTCTAATATCTTTATTTCATCAAGTCCTTTAATCTTTTGTAAACTTAGTAATTCGACTTCTTCGTATTTACCATGACGGAGATTAATTAAGACATCAGTTCCCCCCGCAATAATCGTTAAATGCGGATTATTTTGATAGATTTCCAATGCACTTTTTAAACACATAGGTTCATAAACTTGTTTAATATCAAACATCTCTCCCACCCCCTATAATAATCCTTCTTCTTTAAACTTTTCAAAGACACTTTGTGGATTCATCGGTATCTTATTGAATGCGACACCGGTCGCATCTAATACTGCATTCCGAACAGCAGGGGCTGGTGAAATTGTAGGATTTTCACCTAAAGATTTTTGTCCAAAGGCACCAGTTGGATCTGGCAATTCAACAAAATGAGCTTCAATATTAGGGGTATCCATGATAGTTTGTAGTTTATAATCTAAGAGATTATTATTTAATGGTGCTCCCGTTCTTTCATCAAACATTAGCCGTTCTGATAACGCCGCACCTAGGGACATGCTTACACCACCATGAACTTGCCCTTCTGCTAAGATTGGGTTAATGATTGTACCAGAATCATGCACATTGATGAGATGGAGTACTTCAATTTGTCCAGTCAACATATCAACTTCAACTTCCGCAAAACTCACACCATAAGCAATCGCATTGGTTCTAACATTTACAGAAGTATCCGAAGTGATGGGTTTAGAATCAATACGGTCATAGAAAGCTTCTAAAGCAATTTCGCTAATATCGCAAATAAGTCGATTTAATCCGACTTCAATAATCTTACCATCAACAATATCAAGATTTTCGACTTTTAGTCCTGTTTTTCTACTAGCTATTTCTAACACTTGTTTCTTAACTTCTATTGCTGCTTGTTTTACTGCCGCTCCAGTGATATAAGTTTGTCTTGAAGCATAGGCACCTGTATCAAAGGGGGCAACATCGGTATCTTGGGTTGAAATGATGTGAACCATATCGACAGGTATACCAATCGCTTCCGCTGCCATTTGCGTAAATACAGTATCAGCACCTTGACCGATTTCTGTTGCTCCTAACATAAGTTGTACGGAACCATCTTGGTTCATCGCAATCCGGCATCCTGCAACTTCCAAACAGACTGGGTATGTTCCTGAAAAATAACTAAAACAAGCCATACCTAAGCCACGGCGTTTTTCACCTGTTTGATTTTTATATAACTCTTGCTTTTCATCCCATTTAATTAACTCTTTACCCTTTTTAATACATTCAGGTATACCAAAGGTTCTTACTGTTAATTTGGAGATTGGGTCAACATGCCCTGCTTGTATTACGTTATTCATTCTAAATTCAATTGGATCGATATTAAGTTTCTTCGCAATATCATCTAAATGACTTTCAAGCGCAAAGAAGATTTGTGGTACCCCATATCCACGCATCGCACCTGCGCTAGGTAAGTTCGTATACACTGTTTTTGGTTCCGCTTTAAATGATTTAAAGTTATATAAAGGACGGAACTTACTAATAGCACTCATGATGATCGAATGACCATGGGACGCATAAGCTCCATTATTAGAGATAGCTTTTATATGTATAGCTTGAAGTTTATGATCCTTTGTTACGGCTGTCTTCATATAAAACTTCATCGCATGGCGTGTACGTGTCGCGATGAAACTTTCTTCCCTTGTCATTGTATACCGAACTGGTCGCCCATTAACCGCAAGAGTCATGGCAGCAACCATCGGTTCCACAATTACTTCTTGTTTATTACCAAAACCCCCACCAATGTAGGGTTTAATTACTCTTACCTTCCCCCAAGGCAAACCTAAAGCTTCCGCCACGATTCTTCTCGCAATATGGGGGATTTGCGTTGAAGAGACGATTACTATCCTGTCGTTTTCCATATAAGCATATGCAGTATGGTTTTCTAAATGACAGTGTTGAACAACGCTGGTTTCATATTCTCCTGTAAATACATAATCAGCGTTTTTAAAATCTTCATCAACATTGCCAAACTCTTGTCCCACACTACTGATAACATTGTTAGGACGGTCATCATGAATAATAGGAGCTCCTGGCTCCATCGCTTTTTCAGGATCTAATACAAAGGGTAGCACTTCATAGTCAACTTCAATGAGTTTTAATGCTTTTTCCGCAATTAATTCATCTTTCGCAATCACAATTGCGATACTATCACCAACATGGCGTGCCTTATCAGTTAGAATAGTTCGATCAGCCACATCACGATGTTTAGGATCTAAACTATAAGGATGTCCTGCGGTAGCATATTTTATATTAGGTAAATCTTTATATGTAAGAACCTCTACTACTCCCTCTAACGCTTTAGCCTTATCAACATTAATATTCTTAATCTTAGCATGCGCATAAGGACTTCTTAAGACTTTACCAATAAGCATATCCCTTTCAAAGAAGTCATCAGTAAACTTAGCCTTCCCCGTGACTTTGTTTACTGCGTCAACTCTTTTTACCTCTTTACCTATCACCCGATAGGACATATTTTCCCCTCCTCAAACTTGCTAAGTATCCTTATCTACATTATAAAATCTTTTTTTGGCAAATACAATAAATGACCTGATATTTTTATAAAAACCCTTTCATTTATTAATTAAAGCTTTAAATCAATCATTATTATGATAAAACTTCTACTATTTACCTAAAAAAGTTTTAACTTTGAACATTTTTCATATTATAATTGTCAATTTATTATCTAAGTGATAAAATATATAAACCAAAGATTAATATATTACGATGAAATGAGGAAAAATTATGTGTGACACCCTTGTATGCCTTCCAAGTGTGACTAAACACGGTAGAATGATCTTTGCGAAAAACTCGGACCGTTCACCAAATGAACCGCATATTGTTGAAAGAATCCCTGCACAGGACCATGATTTAGAACAAGAACCAGAAGTCCAAGCTACTTACATTAAAGTAAAACAAGTGCCACATACATATGCGGTTACACTGTTCAAACCATCTTGGATTTGGGGCGCAGAAATGGGGTTTAATGAATATGGTGTTAATATTGGTAATGAAGCAGTATTCACGAAGGTAAAACGGGGGAAAGATGCTTTAATAGGCATGGATTTAATTAGACTTGCACTAGAAAGAAGTAAAACAGCGTATGAAGCGATGATTTGTATCACAAAACTACTTGCAGAGTATGGTCAAGGTGGAAATTGTGGCTATCAAAAGAGGTTCTATTATGATAATTCTTACTTAATCGCTGATGGAAAAGAAGCTTATGTATTAGAAACTGCGGGTAAATATTGGGTTGCCAAAGAAGTAAAAGACTATTATGCAATTTCCAACGCACTCACAATTGATAATGATTTTGATTACGCTCATCCCGAAATTCTAGTGGAAAAGATGAATGACCCTAACTTTTCTTTCAGAAAGAAATTTTCTGAACCTGTTTTTACTTATTTCGCTAAAGCGAAAAAAAGGCGTACTTGCTCACTTGATATCATCCAAGCACACCTTGGTGAGATTACTATAGAAACTATTATGAACATCTTAAGAAGTCACCAAGTTACTGATAATAAAGCTTCTGTTGGTTCAGTATGCATGCATGCTGGTGGACCTATAGGTGACCATACTACTGGTAGTTATATATATGAATATCGCGAAGATACTGATATTTGTTTATTTACTGGTGCAAGTTTACCATGTACAAGTATGTATAAACTTTTATTAAAAGACTATGTTGAAAATGAACCTACTGGTTTAGGTATCCCTTATTGGGCTAAAAGAGAATTACTATTAAGATACTTCATCTCAGGACAAGGGGATAAAACTAGTTTTACTAAAGAACGAGATGTACTAGAACAAGAACTTCTATATGACATTAATAATACTAGTTCAATTGATGGATTAAAATCCTTGGTTGTCTTATATGGAAACAAAGAAGAAGAACTAATAGATAAGTATTACCAACCACTTAAACATACTGAACATCAATTCAGTATGGGTTCAAGTTATTATCGGAAATATTGGACTAAGATGACCAAGAGATTAGTTGATGATTTAAATAGTATGAATAAAGGATTATAACCACGGTTATAACCCTTTTTGATACATAGTATTTAATCATAAAGTAATACAATTCTTTAGTTCTTATAATTTAAGTAAAATTGGATATCTATGGCTATTTTAAATCTAAACTAGCCTTACCATTTAAACTTAGATCAGCTCTAACACCTTTTAAGTAACTGAAATATCCCGCTACACCAATCATCGCCGCATTATCGGTACAATATTTTAGGGGAGGAATTACTAGTTCAATATCGGGATACTTCTTTATTTCTTCATTTAGGCGATTCCTTAAACCACTGTTAGCAGCTACACCACCCGCCACTAATAACTGTTTAACAGGATATTGTTCAATAGCCTTAAAGGTTTTTCCAACTAAAATATCAATTACTGCTTCTTGGAAACTCTTGGCAAGATTTTCTTTATAAATGGGTTCATTGCGTTGTTCGGCATTATGTACGAAATTAATCACATAAGTCTTTAAACCTGAAAAACTAAAGTCAAAATTATCTTGTTCTAACATTACGCGCGGTAAATGATATGTGTCTTCTCCAACTTGTGCTAGCTTATCGATTTGCGGACCACCTGGATAAGGTAAACCAACGACTCTTGCAACTTTATCATAAGCTTCCCCAACGGCATCGTCACGTGTTGAACCGATGATTTCAAATTCATAGTGGTCTTTCATGTAAACTAATTCGGTATGTCCACCAGAAACAACCAATGCCATTAATGGGAATTTTAAATCACTTACCAAATGATTCGCATAAATGTGACCAGCGATATGATGGACACCAATTAAAGGTTTCTTTAGAGCGTAACTAAACGCTTTCGCTGCATTGATGCCTACTAGTAAAGAACCAATTAAACCAGGACCTTCAGTAACTGCCACACAAGTAATATCATCTAAAGATATATTAGCCACTTTTAAAGCTTCATCTAAGACAACGGTAATATTTTCCACATGATGGCGACTAGCCACCTCTGGCACTACTCCACCAAACTTCTTATGGATATCAATTTGCGATGATACGATGTTTGCGAGGACTTCTTTACCATTTTTAATTATCGCAACACTCGTTTCATCACAACTAGTTTCAATCGCTAAAACGTAAACATCATTCATAACTATCCTCTTTCTAAGGTAAAAAGGGCATAATGCCCTAATAATTTACCTATTTTTCACAAGATTTTATTATCTATTTTAAATTTGAATTTACATAAATATAATTACACAGATTTTAATAACTTATACTTTTCGTTCCACTTAATTGCTTCTTTTATATCACAATAATAT
>JAAYWZ010000126.1 GCA_012516175.1 Bacilli bacterium | reverse complement strand
TCTCACCTTGATCAAAGCGATAAGCAATATTTTCAGGAATATGATGTCCAGAAAAGACAGCAATGATGTTCTTATGTTTCTTTATGCATTTATGCCAGATATCTTCACCATCATTGGTGTTTGTGAATTCGCGATAATTCTTAGGATTATGACGATCACCGGGTTTGGTTCGTTCTCCTGTAGTATAAAGATAAGAATGGGTAATAACAAGGGCTAGATGGTCCTCATATTGAGTTAAGATTTGATTAGCCCATGCAAGTACTTCATCTGAAGGACCAAACTCTAATGCCAGAAAGATAAATTTATAGCCATCAATTTCTAATCTAGTGCACATATTTTCTGTTTTATTTTTTTCATAGATACTAACTACATAAGACTTATTTACGTATCTATTAGTGAAATTATTAAAAGCAGTACTATTTCGTTGGGGTAATGTTGATTTACCATAATCATGATTACCGATGGCAATCAAATAGGGAATTTCTGAGTTCTCTAAAAGATTTATTACCGGTTCATGATTTTGCCACTGAGATAAGTCTTCACCCCAATTTACTAAATCACCTAGGTGTAATATTTTCTTTATATTCCACTCAGTGCTATGAGAAATGATTTGGTGCATCATGTGTAGATATCGTTCAGGATATTTCGTACACACATCTTGAGTATCTGGTATAATCACAAAAGAGAATGGTTTTTCCATAATGAACCTCCATAATCTATCAATTTAATACAATATAAGTATAGCTTGTATAACTAATTAAATCAATTAATATGGGGGTATGTACTTAAAACTTTCAAGATTAGATTAATTTAACACTTAATAACTAAACAAAGAGGGGAAAATATATGAAAAAAATCTTACGTATTTTTGTCTTTATTTTCTTAGTAGTATTTATTGTAGGATGCGCGAAGCAAATCGAGCCACCAATTTATAATGGTGGAGATAGCAACAATCCTCCTATTAGCGATGAACCAAATAAACCAAATCCAGATGGTGAAAAAACTAATTTATCAAATTTATCACCACAAGAGGGACGGAAGGTTATTTACAATGCCAGTCTAGGCATTATTACTACAGATCCTAGTGAAGCATATAAAAACATTACTGATAAGTTAGCTGAATATGATGCTTATGTTGAATCACATGAGATATCGAATCAGAAATATAAAGTCACCTTTCGAGTTAAAACCGAAAATCTTACCACATTTATAAATCTTATTCAAGCACAAGGGGAAACAATTAGCTATATCCTCAACAGTGAAGATATAACTAACACATATATTACCTATCAAGCGAAACTCACAGCTTTACAAACACAACATGAGCGTTTACTTGAACTCTATAATGAAGCAACTGATACAAAAACACGCGCAGAAATCGCTGAGCAATTACTAGATATTGAAGCTGAAATGGAAGCGATTGAATTAAAAATTAATGAATACGATAGTTTTGTTGAATATTCCACTATTTATCTAACCCTTACAAAAGTCGAAAATCTCAATGAAATCCAGCCACAAACAGAAGCACCAACCATTTACGAAGATAAGGTAACTAACAAATCAGTTACAATCCTTATCAATAATATTAGAGATAAAGTAATCGATGTCAAAGTTACCCTTCTCCATGATGGTAAAGTAGTTGAAGAAGTAACTAAAACAGTATACCAATATGATAAAACCGAAGTAGAATTCAAAAATTTAAAACCAGGTAAAACTTATCGGATAGAAGCAATTGCTAAAGCGACTGGTGAAAGGCCAAGTTACAAAACATATTTGACAGTTGAAACTGAAGATACTTACTTCTCCACTATTGGTAGAGTATTTGTAGGATCAATTAATGCCTTTATTCAAGTATTAAAATATCTATCCTTTGCGTTAATAGCAGTCCTACCATTTGGTGTTGTCGGTACAGGTATTGGTTTTGGTATCTCTGCGATTTATAAGAAGAACAAGCAAAAAAAGCAAGCTAAGAAAGTGCAACAATAGCAAATCATCATAACTTCATTTAAATATAGATAATACAATATTGATATTATATTTAGAAAAAAGCCTAAGATTGTGATAATCTTAGGCTTATTTTATCATATGTATTCATATATCCCATCATAATCAATTTGGTATTTATCCATTAGTTGAATTATATCTTCTCGATAGTCTAATTCAGTACACCAAGCATGGCCACAACCACTAGAATATTTGCGAGGAGTTGGAATTAGTCTACCCGGTATATTATGTAAATGGCAGTATTTTTCTAAAGCAATAGCATCACTTATTGTTGGAAAGGTAATTAATAGTTTTAATGATTCACTATGCATTTACTTCTTTGCGTCGATTAAGGAAGGCAATTACTAATAAAAGAGCAATACAAATCAATACTGCCACTCTACCATTTAATGTTGTACCAGCATCACTAGAAGCAAGATTTAGATTATGTGCTAAGGCACCACCCGCAAACATTCCCAAAACGGTTATCGCACCATCGGAAGAGCCTTGCCCTGTTAAGATTAATTGTCTTAATGGACAACCACCTGCAAGTACAGCCCCTAATCCAACAACATACATCCCGAAGATATTCCATAACCATTCAGTATGAGCAATTGGTTGGTCTTTAAATCCTATATAAAAGTTACCACTAGCAATATTATAGATTAACATTACAATAAATAAGCCCACAATAATTAAGAGTTTATCGAAGTTCTTTATCATGATGCTGTCTCTTATGGCTCCACCAAAGCACATTCTTGACCTTTGAGCTATTACTCCAAAAATAAGCCCTCCAATAAGTGCTAATAATATAGGTGCATGTAAACTACCTGGTCCTGATTCACTTTTAAATAAGAGATTAGTAGCAACACCGAGAATGAAAATAGTAACTAATATAAATGGTGCTATAAACCCACTCATAATAGTAGTTTCTTGATTTTTTCCTAAGGTGTAACCTTTTCTTAACGCTATAACTCCTGTACAAATTCCTAGCACAAACCCAATTAGTGCTACCCAAGCATTTAAGTCTCCAGCGCTCATCCTTAAGAC
>JAAYWZ010000125.1 GCA_012516175.1 Bacilli bacterium | reverse complement strand
ATTGAAAAGTATTCATCTATTTTCTAATCACTCTTATATCTTCAATAACATAGTTTAATTGCGTGTTTAGCGGTAATCCTTTAGGCTGGTGCTGTATTACTGAGGGACTGTACTTCATGACAAAGCGAGCATTATAAACACTATTAAAATTGATGTAATCTTCATGTCTTCCTGTTCGATAAAACTTGAATGGTTCATAATCAGGGTCAGTTGGTGCTAATTCTCCTGGATCTACTACACCACGAATACTATTGATTAATAAGCCAATAGAATTCGTATTGTTATATTCATCTTCTGTTTCATCTTCACCGATGATTCGGATATATTCATTTTCAACAACGCGACCATCGACTAAGTTCTTGCTATCCTGACTAAAGATACCACCCTCAATAACAAAATATGAAGATATTGTATATACTTGAACATTACTATTAGAAAAGAAGAAACCGCTAATACTGGGGGATAACTGCAAATTACCGAGATTATCATTCTTAAACTCATTGATTCGGGAAAATTGAATACTACCATTAACTGATAAAACAAGATTATTATGTACTATCTCTATATCATTGCCATCATTATCATATGATGGAAAAGTTAATGTGGGGACTAAATTTATATTGGCATCATGGATTACTGCTTCCCCTAAAACATAAGTTGAACTACTAAATAAAACATTACCATTGATGATAATATCACCTAAGACTAGGAAGTTCGCATCTATAAGAATGGGATTAATATTCGGGTCTAGATTTTTAATAGTAAGATTTCCATTTACGATAATCCATTCATTATTGTTATATTTGAATGTATAATATTCTTCATTTGAATTAAGGTCAGTACGCAATTCAAAGACACTTTCATCAGAATCTAAGTTTTTCGCTTCTAGAACTAAATCACCATTAAAATAAATAGAACGATTAAAAGTACTATTTAAGGTAATTTCTTTGGGATTATCTTCTTCAATTAAATACCCTCCCACATAACCTTGTAGTTCATCAACGAGAAAGTTTCTTGTTAACTCATTATCTCCTAATACTAGCCATTCATGCTTATTCGTTTCGTTCAGTTCTTCGAAGATTGCATCATTTATATAATGAACAAATGATTCTTCAAAATTAACATCTAAGAAGCGATATTCGTAGGAAGTTAATCTTGGTGGACTAGTAGCAATGTCTTCAGCTAAGTCAAATGTGCTATTTATTACTTGAAATAATGTGTCATTACCAAGTTCATCGGTGGGACGATAAAAATGACCTGATTCAAGACCAGTAAAGCATAAACTTGAGAGACTTTGCCGACAATAACGAATATCAAAATCTCCGGTACTAAAAATTATTTTTGATTTAGAATTAATAGATGGAAAGGTACTAATGATATTATAAGGTTTATCATCAACTAAGTAATTGGCAGAATTTGCATAATATAAACGTCTGTTAATAAAGATATCACCTATAATATAAGCTCCTCCATGAAGGTTTACATCTGTTTTTGAACCTAGAGCGAAATAGAGGAAAGAAGGAATAATTGAGATAAAGAAGCGTTTTTGGGCAATAACACGTTTACCATTATAAACAATATCGTAGGGTCTTGTATAAGGTGAGGGTTTATAATCATCATTTTTACCATTGAAACATGCTGAAGCATTGGGATCTTTGACTTCACTAAAATCGCATGGCTCTTTGGTTAAATCACGAATGATGATTTCATACTCACCAGAGACAGAATAGATTTGTTCAATATTACGAAATGGTGCTGTTTCTTCATCACCATTTAAATATGCATCAATCTCATCCATAAAATGATAGAGTTCTTTTCGATAATTACTTAATCGGTTTTCTAAGTCTACAGTGACTAAATCGATAACTCGACGTGCTTGAACAGTCTCATTAATCAATGCGACTTGGCGATTAGCCCAAACAGTGCGTGACATCGTTATGTGGGAGAGGGAAGATATCAGAATTAGTAGTACAGTGATGAGGGCTATTGCATAAACCAAGACATAACCTTTTTTATTCAACATATTATCACCAATCCATTAGTACGCGAAGCGACTTTCATATATTAATATTCTTGAGCGATAACGTGGTTTTTCTGCTTTCAGAGCCAAGCGTATCCGTAAAGTGAACTTTTGACAGGTATCAGCACCGATGTTACATTCATAGGAGATATAACTGTCTTTTTCGTTTTCATCTACTTGTCCATTGACAATTTTATGGTAAATTACCTGATATCCCTCATTATTAATGCGGGCACTATTTATATATAAACCATTATCTTCGGGATTTATCCAAATCCTTAAGTACTTATCTTTTTCATCGACTTCTTGCTGAACTAGTATACCTGTAGCTTCATCAATTTTCCAAACAGTATCAATGACTAATTCTACACAGTTACTATATTCATTACCATTATCGCAATAACGAATGTATTGTGGTTGGAATGATTGTACAGCTGAGTAAAGGATAGTACTAATAGAATTAGCTTCTTGGTCTAAAGCTCCTTCGCCATTAACACGGTCATAAGTGCGAATACCGAGAATAAATGTGCCAGTTAATAAAGTGCCGATGATACCAATTAAAGTAATATATGCTAGAAGCTCCATGAGTGTGACACCATGTTTTTGTTTAATCACGTGTAATCACCCCATGTAAACAAACATCGTATTTATGATTAATCCCACTTTTGACATATACTATTATCGAGAAGACTTTAATATCACTAAGGTTGGGAGTATCATAAATGGCTGTACTTAATTCATCATTTATGAATTCTTCTAAAACTAGAGGGACAGTTTTATCTTTAAAATTATCAGGAATAATGATATATTCACGAAGTTTTGTAATCGCAATTTTATGTCTATGAGGGAAAATGAAAACAATAATATCATCATTAGTATAAGACTTATTATTTAGTGTTGGATTAAAAACACCTAGGCAAGTCTTATTATCAGGAAAATAAATTGTACCACAGTTTGCGCCAGTTACTTTAATATACATATTTGATGAGTTGGCTTCTAAATAATCTTCCAGTTTTGAATAATCATAATTAATAAGATAATTCAATGCACCATAAGCCACATTAGTATTTCGTACTTTATCATGATTAATTCCATTTTGACGAACATTATAAGATAAGACATTATAGATTAATAAAAGGGCTGTGCTCGAAATTGCTACAGCAGCGATTATTTCAAGTAAGGAAGCGCCAACTTTAGACAATATTCGCTTTTTTCCCATCATTTTCCCTCCCATTTATAGCATTTCCTGTGGATAAATTACTTATTATATAGTATAATTAATTAATAATATTATATCACATTATGATATAGAAGAGTAGGTGAAACTCTTGAGTAATCGGAAAAAACTATTCGTAATACTAGTTTTTTTAATAATCATAACAGGTGTAATAATCTGGTTAGTAATATTCTCCATGGATAATAATATTATTACCCCTTATAAGGATGGAACACAGGTAGGATATGTATACATAGGTGGAAGGAATACTTCGCAAGCAGAAAATGATTTAGCTACTGCGATTAGGAAATGGCGTGACTCTAAGTATGTCTTAAATGGTGAAACGATTAATGGACCAATGATTGTCCTTAGTTATCAAGATGATTCCTACCGTCTATATTTAGATCATACTAAGTTTAATTTTGATGTTGGAAGATCTATACAGAGAGTTCAAGATGGTAGACAAATGGACTATGCTGCAGGGGTAAACATCATCTATGTTACCGTAGAAGCGGGCTACATAGAGGATTTAATTAAAAATGATAAATATATCAAGTTTACTGAGTTTAATTATGACGCATTAGAAAAAGAAGTTATAAAGTATGTAAGTTTTTTATTTAAAGAGATTTATATTGATATTGGACAATTTATAGATGAAAGTGCTAGTCAAGAAAATTATCTCCATCAGGTTAAGATTAATTATCCAGATGCTAGTCACTTTGTCACCTATAAATTCAATCATTACTTTGGTGATATGATTGAAATAAAACCGAAGACTCAGTTTTCTTTAGCAGATCTTATCATTCAAGCTTTTAATGAAAAACCTTTTATCGAGACTAAATATGATGAAAATGATAGATTAAAGGCTTATGAAACGATTATAAATAACTACTTAACACAAACTGAATTATCTATTTTTGCGACGGGGATATTCAAGACCATTTTAAATACTAACTTTGTTAATATTGAAAGACATTATAGTTCATATTTACCTGAAGTATTTACACCACAAAACGATTATATAGGTTATGAAGCCTTAGTGGAATTGGATTACACATTCTATGATACCACTAGAACAAATCCAACTACACATCAACAAGAAACATATATTACTGGTGTAACCTTCTCTAAATTAAAAGATTTAACCTTCTATAACCCTAATCGTCATTCATATTATATCAAAGTATCCAATGCTGTTGAAAATGGCATAAATGTCCTTGTGTTTAGTTTGTATGGACCACCATTTGTGAATGAATATGGTTATGTAAGATATGCAGGTGATTTTGGGACTTCAAATGCGTTTGAGATATTTACTAAAGTAGGAGCTAGCCGTAATGGCTATCGAACAAAACTCTATCGAACAGTTAAGTATTATGATAAAGATATTATATTCATTACTGCTGAGTTTGAATATATTTATATGCCTAAATAGGTAGGTGATGGGCAATGAAACGGATCAAGAAAAGAATAGGGGATATATTAATTGAATCAGGATTAGTAACACCCGAACAAGTCGAGTTTGCGATTTCAGTAAAGGAACCCAATGAAAAATTAGGGGATACATTAATTAGAATTGGGTATGTTACTGAGAATCAAGTAATGGAAGCTTTGGAACTCCAATTAGGAGTTAAGAAAATAACCTTAAACGACTACAAGTTAAATGAATCAATTCTAAGATTAATATCAGAAGAGTATGCCAGGGAAAACCTAGTAGTTCCAGTTACCTTCGAAGAAGGTAAGTTGGTAGTAGCGGTAGCTGATCCGCTAAACTATTATGTTGTCGATGATTTACGGTTAATCACTGGTTATAATGTAAAACTAGTAATGGCCCCGAAATCAGAAATCGAAACCGCAATTAGTAGATATTATGGGATTAACCGATCTTTAGACCAAATCATCTTGAACTATAGTGAAGATGAAGAGGAACAAGGTGCTGAAGGTGACGATACACCGCTAATTCGTTTAGTTAACCAGTTACTACTATCAGCTGTTAAGCAAAATGCATCCGATATTCATATTGACCCCCATGAAAATGAAGTAGTTGTTAGATTTCGGGTTGACGGGGTATTAAGTGTGGAAAAAGTCTTCCCGAAGATCATGGAAAAGCAATTAGTATCACGCTTTAAAATTATATCTGGATTAGACATAACCGAAACCAGAAGACCTCAAGATGGTCGGATTAAGATGGTAGTAGAAAATACCCAACTTGATTTACGGGTATCATCACTCCCAACAGTAAATGGCGAAAAATTAGTATTGCGTTTATTAAACTTAAAGAATAACTTAGGTAGTGTAAGTAGGTTAGGTTTAAGTGAAGAAAACTTTAAGCGTTTCTCTAATTTAATTAAGCGACCTAACGGTATTATCCTTGTATCTGGTCCAACTGGTTCAGGTAAATCTTCAACTCTCTATGCTTGTTTAAATGACTTAAATAAAGAAGATGTAAATATAATCACAATTGAAGACCCGGTAGAACTTCAATTAAAAGGTGTTAACCAAATCCAAGTTAACCCTGATGTGGGATTAACCTTTGCGTCAGGACTAAGATCCATCCTCCGGCAAGACCCAAATATTATCATGATTGGGGAAATTCGGGACACCGAAACAGCGCAAATAGCGGTTAGAGCATCCCTTACAGGTCACTTAGTATTTAGTACCATTCATACCAACGACTCACCAGGTACAGTAACTCGGTTAATTGATATGGGCATTGACCCCTTCTTAGTTGCTTCTTCTTTAGTTGGGGTAGTTGCCCAACGGTTAGTAAGAAGAACTTGTCGTGAATGTGGTGAGTGGAAACCAGCATCAGAGCGTGAAAAAATACTCTTCAAAAATGTTGGTTTAGAGGTTGAAAAGGTTTTTGCACCTCAAGGTTGTCCAATTTGTAACTTCAAGGGTTATACTGGACGGATAGCGATCTTTGAAATCCTCGAAATTAATGATGAGATTAGACATATTATCAACAAGGGTGGTACGGAACAAGATATTAAACAAGCAGCCTATAAATACGGATTCAAGACACTTGTCCAAGATGGATTTGAAAAGGTTATCCAAGGTATTACCACCACTGAAGAAGTTCTAAGAGTAACTTATTAGGAGTGATGGTATGCCATACTTTAGATATAAAGCCCGTAACCGTGATGCCTATATTGTGACGGACATCATGGAAGCTCCGGATAAAAGTGAAGTTGTTAGAAGAATAAAGAATAACAACATGGTTCCTCTAGATGTAATAGAGTTAAAACTTACTTCATTATTAAAGGGTAAGGAAATAAATATTACATCTGGTGTATCTAGACAAGATTTAGTATTCTTCTTATCACAATTTTATAACTTACTACACTCTGGATTATCTATTATTGAAAGTTTAAAGATTATTATCGATCAAACTCAAAATAAATATCTCAAAAAATACTTAATTAACATTCTCCAAGATATCCGTAATGGTAGTCCCCTACATAAAGCACTTGCTAGACAAAAAAAGGTATTTCCTAAACTCATGGTAGAGATGGTAAAAGTAGGGGAAATGATTGGTAAAATAGAAGATGTTATTTATGATATGTATATTTACTACAAGAAACAGTTAAAAACTACCAATGATATTAAAGGTGCCATGATGTACCCCATATTCATGTTTGTGGCAACCATCGGCGTAACAATCTTCTTACTAACATTTGTTGTACCTACTTTTCAAAGTACATTTGCGGAGATGGGACAAGATCTACCAGGGGTTACTCAGTTTATTTTAAATGTGGCTGATTTTGTTAAAACAAAACTAATATATGTAGTTTTGGTTATTGTTCTTTTTATTACACTAGCCTTGATGTTCAATCGTACAGACAAAGGGAGAATGTTTTATAGTAACTTAGCTTTAAAATTACCTCTGATAAAAGGAATTTATCGCAAAGGTAATCTCATTAGAATAGCGAGTACTTATTCAACATTATTATCCAACTCTGTAAATGCGGTCGAAGGATTAGATATTACCAAAGAAATATTAACTAATCGAGTATTCATCGACATATTAGATAAAGCTAGTACTAATATTCAAAACGGAATCCCCATTAGTAAAGCTTTTGAAAAACATTGGGCAGTAGATCCTGTATTTGCGTCAATGGTAGCGATAGGTGAGGAAACAGCTACATTAGGAGTAATGTTAAAAAACATATCAGAATATTATGATGCTGAAATGGAAGTTACAGTTCAACGCTTGAAGAAATTTATGGAACCAATAGTATTAATAATCCTTGCAAGCATAGTTGGTACAATATTATTAGCAGTTATGATTCCAATGTTTAGCATGATGGAAACTGGGGTACAATAATAATAATAGGAAATCATTCAGATAATTATTAATGTAATATTGTTAGTATTTTACATTATTCGTGAAATTGTATAAAATTTTTTCATAATTCGCTTGTGCTTTATAAATACTAATGTTATAATTATTTCAAAATATAATAATATATTTTAAAAATATAGGAGGAGAAAATAATGAAAAATATACTTACAAAAAAAGCGATGACACTATTCGAATTACTAGCTGTTATCGTTATCTTAGGGATTATCCTAGCAATTGGTTTCCCAACTGTTAACAGATTAATCACTAACTCTAGAAAAGACGCTTTTGTGGCTAATGTAAATAGTTATATTTCAGCAGCAAAAACCGATGCATTATCAGAATGGGCAGTTACTGGCTCTGCAGTTAATCGTGTATATTATATCGGTGATAAAACAGAACTTATCCCAGATGATGATACAGCCGTCCAGGAAGACTTCGGCTTAAATGGATTTGCTGGTGCAGTTCATGTCTATGTCAAAAGTGATGGTAGTATTGAATTTGTTAAAGTTATTGTTCCCTTTTCAAATGGTAAGTTAACATTAAAAGAAGAATCATATATAAATGATGACAATTCGCTAAAAGATATACAAGATAAATCATTTAATAGAAATGACGTTGATGACGTTAAATAATTATTATAGTTATATGTTTATGT
>JAAYWZ010000124.1 GCA_012516175.1 Bacilli bacterium | reverse complement strand
ATGTTTTCAAATAGGTTATTATAATAATACACTCAACTAGATTTATCACACGATGAGGTTTATAAGTCGGAAATATGTTTCATTTTTATATAAAATATGGCGTGAGTTTATTTACCCACACCAAATTTAATCGAACGTTATTAAGTAATTTATATTTGGTAAAATTTCACAAATATGATATAATTAATGTTGAATTGTGAGGTGCGTATATGGATAATCGTAAACTAATCAATGAGTTATTAGTTGAGTTATTCAACCATATCCTTTTACTTGAAGAACGCAACTTAAAAGCCCATGGATTAAAGAATCTGACTATAACAGAAGTTCATATTATTGAAGCAATTAAGAAAGTTTCAGTACCATCAATGAGTGAAGTTGCCAATAAACTCATGGTTACGATAGGTACTTTATCTACTTCAATTAATCGTTTAGTACAAAAAGGTTTTGTGAAGAGTGAACGTAGTGATAAAGACCGCAGGGTAGTATTATTGTCTTTAACGGAAAAAGGGGAAGAAGCATTTCGGATTCATGAATCTTTCCATGATAAGATGGTAAATAAGATTTTGGAAAAATCCCATATTAATGAGGATGAATTATTAAGGTCATCTTTACACAAACTCTTAGAATTCTTCAATGAGTTAAAAATCTAAGTTTATAAGTAGTGTGACAGTAACCTGCAAAGCGCTAGTTTTAATTTGGTCCAAACAGGATAGGTTTGGACCTTTTCTTTTGTCAGTTGTTTACAATAAGTTATTTGCTTAAGAAAGACTTTAGTTAAGTAATCAGTGAAATCTTTATCGAGGACAAGGGCTCCAATTTCTAAACTATAAATAAAACTTCTGACATCAAGATTGTGAGTTGAAATTAAGGTATGATGATCGATGATTACAACTTTTGCATGAAGAAAGGCTTCATTAGAAAACAAAAATACATCAATACCATGATTAACTAATAGACTAGCGTAAGCTAAGGTTGCTTGATAAACGAATGGATGATCATTTTTGCTTGGTATCATCACTTTGACATCAATACCCTTATTTTTTGCGTATAACAAGGCATTAAGCATATTATCGTTAAGGATTAAATAAGGCGTTTGCAGATAAACTTTCTCTTTAGCTTGGTAGATTTCTTCTAAAACTTTGTTTTCGATAAGGTCGAAATCAGTTGTATCAATACCACTAGTTACGATTTCAATCATTTGATTACCTGGGAAATTATGGTTAATTAAGTAATTACTAACATTGATTTGCTGTTTTTGCGCATACATTAAATCCGCTAAGAAGCGCTTTTCGATTTCTTCTACCGCATTTCCAATAATTTTAATATGGCTATCTACCCATTTACCTAGTTTTTTCTTTTTTCCTAGGTATTTATCACCAATATTAAAACCACCCAAATAAGCAATCTTATTATCGATAATCATCACTTTACGATGATTGCGGTAGTTGATACCAGGTAGTAAACTAAGTAGTGGTACGAGTTTACCTCCTTTAGTTAAATACTCTTTGACATATTTCTTTTTCATATTTAATGACCCTAACTTATCACAGATGATAATGACCTCAACACCACGTTCTAAACATTTAATTAAACAGTTAAGAAATTCTTTACCAATTTCATCAGTGTTAAACGCAAAAGTATTAATATGTACATAGTGTTTTGCTTCATTTATTTCCATAAACATATCATTGAAGAGTTTCTTACCATTAGTGAAATATTGGACATCATTCCGGCTTGTCGTTTTATCATAGTTTAATTCAGGGACATTTTCTAAGTCAATTTTTCTTTTCTTCATTAATTTTCGTTTAGTTATATCATCAAAAACATTAACGAGATAGAGTAGCGGTGTTAAGATGGGAAGAATCAAGGCTAATAGCACTAAATAATGATACAAACCACTATTAATTCTTTTTTGAAGTAGGATACTTAAACCAAAAAAGAAGTTCAAAAAATATATCACCATGATAATAACCATAATGTACTCCATAAAAATAACGCACCTCAATTCACTATTAAGGTGCGTTATTTGTAAAATAATATGTATTTTTTTGTTTATTTACCTAAGATTTGTTTCGCAATATTTAAATAAACCAAACCATTATATTCATCTAAACCATAAATAGAATGATGACCATTTTGCGGTTGAGCTAATTCAAGTTTTCCTAAGAGTGGTACTCCTAGTTGTTTTGCGACATCTTCGCCGCCACCCTGACCAAAGAGATAGATTTCCGAACTTGTCTCTGGCGCTCTAAAGAAAGACATATTTTCAATCACACCGAGGATTTTATGGTTAAGTTGTTTTGCACCAAAACCAGCTTTAACAGCGATATGGCTTGCGGTGGGATGGGGAATGGTCACAATAATCATTTCGCATTGAGGGATGATGGATTGAATATCGAGGGCAACATCACCAGTGCCTGGAGGTAAATCAATTAAGATGTACTCGATATCTTCCCGCCATTTAACATCATAGAAGAAGTGATGTAACATCTTATGCAACATCGGACCACGCCACATTAAAGGACGATTATTTTCAATAAAGAAGGCGGTACTGATTATTTCTACACCCCATTTTTCAAAGGGAATAATCTTTTCATCTTCTGTGCCTTTAGGTAGTTTAATTTCTAAATCCATCACACTAGGAATGGAGGGGCCATAAATATCTGCATCGACTAAACCAACTTTAACACCTAACTTCGCTAAGGTAACAGCAAGATTTGCGGTTACGGTTGATTTACCGACACCACCCTTACCACTAGCGATACCAATGTAACGGACCTTTTTTTCCTTGTCGAGGACTGTGCCTTTTTCTTTGGGATTAAGGTCTTCTAACTCTAGTTTTAGACCAGTAAATTTTAAGTCAATTTTAATAAATTTTGTCAAATGTAGTTTAAATTGCTTCACTTCGGGAGCGTCTTTATTTTCTAAAGCGAGAATTAATACAACCCGATCATTTTCTGTATCGATACCTAGATGGCGGATACCTCCTGTTTCTTTGAAGGTTTTACCGCTGGATGGATCTCGGAGTGCTTCGATTTTTTCTCGTAATTCCTGAATCGTTACCATAAAAACATCCTTTCTATATACATTCACCCTTTATTTTAACACTATTCCCTAGAAAAATAAAATAATATAACTTCAATTAGAAAATTATCGGGATTTTCCGTTCTTCTTTATTATCTATGAGGTGATAGATTTGACTTACCTGTAAATCTAGTTTAACTTCATTATAGTTATCTCTTGTAATATTGGTGACGATGGGGATAGTACTAATCTTCTTTAATTGTTGAATAATGAAGGATTTATCTTGTCTTAATCCTAGAATCCTTAGACATTTAGGACCAGCACTAAGGTTATATGATTTAACATCATTTTTAGTGATGTTGTTTAAGATATGTGTTAGACATCTTTGTATTCTTCCTTTAGTATAGCGTTTAGAAACAAGGGAACTAGCTAAATCCGCAAAACTAGTTGTTTCCTTTACTGCATTAATAATCGCTTTTTCTAAACCTTCAGAAATATCATGAATATTATGGAGATTAGTATGATTGGCGAGAATTTGATACTTTAAAAAAGGGTAATAGTCTTCCCAAAAATGGAGGCATTCATTTTTTAAGGCATGGGCTGTATAAGGAGGAACTACATCACAAATTTCTTTGTTTTCTTTTATCGCTTTTCTAATCGCAGTAGCACTCGCAAATTGGTTAGATTTGATTTCCTGATCATGATATGCATTTCCTAATCTTGTGATTGTATGATATTTAATATTAGGATTAATTCTTTTAATCTGTCTAATGTACTGAATGCCTAAAATATCATTTGATTTGATTTCCATAGCTGTGTTAGTCAAACTACTAAGTGCAAGTTCAGCAGCTTTTGGGTAACTAAATCCTTCGGCAAGAAAGACTTTAATCTTTTCGTCAAATGCTGGTTGATTGATTAAATCGGCTTTTTCCGATAAAATTAAGTAATCATTAGATTCACTACCAAAGACAATTTCACTTACACCACACTGATTTAAAAGATAAATCGCACCGTAACTGAATAAGTCAGCGCTCGCCACCGCATAAAGGTAGGGAAGTTCAATTACAACATCACACCCTGCTTCGAGGGCTAATCTTGTGCGTACATGTTTATCTAAAATCGCAACTTCACCTCTTTCGGTGAAGTTACCACTCATTACGGCGATTAATACATCACAGTTCGTGATTCTTTTCGTTTCTTGTAGATGGTATAAGTGACCATTATGAAAGGGATTATATTCAACAATTATACCTGCGATTTTCATCATATCACCTTTATATTATCTTATCATGAAATATTTAATCTATAAAGATTAAATTCAACTATCTGGGTTTATAATAATAGTGATATTTTACGGATTTTTCCTTAATAACTTGAAAATAAGTTGACATTTAAGCATAAAAAATATATAATTTTACTGTTGCATCGAGGTGATAACTATGAAATATTATATTAATCAATTGATGAAAGAGGGCACTGAACCTTTTGAAATCAATGAAACAGTAGATTTCTCTAATATTGCCCAAAGTCATCGAGAAATCCGCCGGATATCACCTGTAAAAATCACAGGCACGGGTAAATTATCAGGAACCGAAGTGATTTTTGATTTGCACATTTCGTGCGATGTCGTTTTGCCATGTGCATTAACACTTGACGACGTTAACTACCATATGGAAATCGATACAACTGAGTATTTTACCTTTAAGGAAGATGCAAGAGAAGAAGATTATGATTTCGATATGAATGTCGTTAAGGGTCCAGTGATTGAACTTGCACCTGTCGTTTGGCAAAACATCGTTGTCAACATCCCCCTTCGGGTGGTAAGTGATCATGCTTACGAAAAACTACAAAAAGAAGGAGCGGATTATCGAGTTTTCACTGAGGAAGAATTTGAAAAAGAAAAGTCATTTGATCCGCGCTTTGCGATTCTTAAAGATTTATTAAATAAGTAGAGGAGGTGCTAAAATGGCTGTACCTTTTAGACGGACATCTAAAGCTGCAAAACGGAAGAGAAGATCTCATATTAAACTTGAAGTCCCAGGATTAGTAAAATGTCCAAACTGTGGTGAATATATTAAACCCCACCATGTTTGTGGAGAATGTGGATATTATAAAGGAAAAGAAGTTATTCAAGTAGGGGCTACTGAATAACAAATGGCGCATTTGGATAGCGCCTTTTTTTATTTTGCAGAATTTTGTCGAATTTTCGGGTTTTGTTTTACTTTATTAAGTATTGAAAAATTTTGTCGTTTTGCTTTATAATAGTAGTCGTGAGTCTTTACAAGGTGGAGTTATTATGAGTTGTCAAATTTTCTTTTATTACGTTCTTTTGCCCTTCTTGATATCTAGTGGAATAATTATCGATTTACACTTTTCTCATAAGAACAGGATAACACCAAGTTTACCTAAACGAACCTCTTTAGTTTTCTTGGTGTTTTTCCTGTCTTTTATTTTATATTACTATAAAGTTCCCCCATTAACGGGATTTGATATTTTCATCATATACTTGTGCTTGACTCGCATCGATTATAAACATGTTACTTTCATTTTTTTAATCAGTTTAATCATAAGTAGCTATCTTCAGCAAGTTCTCTTTCCACTATATACTATCTTAATCATGTTAAGCTATTATTTATTCATTCTTAAACACAAACATAGTGGTGCCCGAGTCATGCTAATGTATGTCTGTTCACTAGTGCTACTCAACTTGGAGTTATTTGTGATGGATGTCGAGGTGAAGGAAATAATTGCCATTAATGGATTGTGCATGTTGTTCTGGGGGATTATAAGTGGATTTTTATTGTATTATCATGGTAGGCAAGAAAGTCTTAATCTTATTCTACAAGCTAAGTATTATGATCATATAACTAAGATTCCCAATTACAATAGTCTCCTAAATGATTCTTATTTACTCCTTAAAAAGAAAACCAAAATATCCTTACTACTTATTAACATTGATCGCTTTAAAGATATTAATAAGTTATATGGTACTGATTTTGGGGACCGTGTATTAGTAGAAGTTGCTAGTACGCTCACCACATTGGTGAAAGATTATGGTAAGGTATATCGACTTTCTGGAGATAGTTTTTGTGTTATTTCAATGAATGAAAATTTACAAAGGATGGTTACAATAAGTGAGAAAATCCGCTTAGCGATTGATATAAAAGAACTCTTTTATGATAATAATAAGATTAAGCTTGCCGTTTCGATTGGTGGTTATTATGGTGATACAGAAAGTAAAAAAATCGATGATTATTTGGAAATTGCCCAAGAAAACCTCTTTGATTCCAAGATGGCAGGACGTAATCGAATCGTAATTAATAATCGCATGGTATTTTATTCCTAATTTTGGTAAATTATGGTATAATTTTTTTATACGAATGTTTTAGGAGGTTTGTATGAAACTCAATAAATATATTGATCATACGCTTCTTAAGCCAGAGGCAACGGTGCAAGATGTTATCAAACTCTGTGAAGAAGCACGTAAGTATGATTTTAAGAGTGTTTGTGTTAACCCCAGTTATGTAACTTATGCGAAAGAGCTTCTGAAAGATACTGATGTTTTAGTATGTACAGTAGTCGGTTTTCCTTTAGGGGCTACTACTACAGAAGTTAAAGTATTTGAAACCCAAAATGCGGTTAAAAATGGTGCAGATGAAATTGACATGGTGATAAATATTGGGCGAGCAAAAATCGGTGATTTTGCCTATATTGAAGATGAAATTCGCCAAGTTGTTAAAGCTGCTGATAAAAGAACTGTTAAAGTCATTATTGAAACCTGTCTATTAACTGATGAAGAAAAAGTTAAGTGCTGTCTAGCCGCTAAGAATGCCTTAGCTCATTTTGTGAAGACATCAACTGGCTTTTCTACTGGTGGTGCTACCGTTCAAGATATCAAGTTAATGCGGGAAACGGTCGGACCTGAAATGGGTGTGAAGGCTAGCGGTGGTGTACGTAGTAAACAAGATGCATTAACCATGATTGAAAATGGAGCCACACGGATTGGAACTAGTAGTGGCGTAAAAATAGTAGAGGAGGATGCTTATGACGATTCCAACACCTCATATTAGTGCTAATAATAAAGACTTAATTGCGGAAACCATCCTACTTCCTGGAGATCCTTTAAGAGCTAAATTTATTGCGGATAACTTTTTAGAAGATGTTGTCCAATTTAATGCGGTTCGTAATATGTTCGGTTTTACTGGTACATATAATGGTAAAAGAATATCCGTGATGGGAACGGGCATGGGGATGCCTAGCATTGGTATATATAGTTATGAATTAATCAATTTCTATGGCGTTAAGAATTTGATTAGAGTTGGTTCATGTGGTGCCCTTCAGCCAGAACTTAAACTCTATGATATCGTTATCGGTATGAGTGCTTCAACTAATTCTAATTACTTACACCAATATAATTTACCTGGTACATTTGCGCCTACTGCGAGTTTTTCATTATTAGAAAAAGCCGTTAAAGTTGCGCGAGACTTAGGTGTCCGCTACCATGTTGGTAATATTCTCTCTAGTGATACTTTCTACGATGATGACAAAGAAGCATGGAAACGCTGGGCGAAGATGGGGGTTCTCGCTGTGGAAATGGAAGCTGCGGCTTTATATGCGAATGCAGCTAGGGCTTCGGTAAATGCGCTGACTATACTTACTGTTTCTGATTCCTTAGTAACTCATGAAGAAACTACCGCGGAAGAACGCCAAACAGCTTTCACAAACATGATGAAAATCGCCCTAGAATTATAGGTTGGTAATTTCTACCAACCTTTCTTGTATAGTAAAGTAAAGTAAATAACTAATACTACTAATAGAATGATGATGAGAAGGTGAATAAATGGAACGCATTGAGAAAAGCATTGCTGGATTAAACGTGACTTTGATTAAGACAACGAAGTTTAAGACAGTTGATTTTCTCTTAAATTTTCGGAATAGACTTAACCCCGAAAATGTGACAAAACGAGCTTTACTTCCCCAAGTGCTTAAAGCTGCAACAGTAAGTTATCCATCAAAGATGGAAATTAGTCGGAAACTAGAAAGCCTTTATGGCGCAAGTTTAGGTAGTGCAGTTAATAAGCAAGGCTTACTCCATATTATATCCTTTAGAATGTCCATTATTAATGATGCTTATTTAATGGAAGATGTCAATTTGCTAGAAGAAAGTTTTAAGTTTTTCCACGAAATCATTTTTGAACCCAAATTAGAAAATAGCAGTTTTCTTCCTAAAGTAGTAAATGAAGAGAAACGTTTATTAAAGGATCAATTTCTCGCCATCTATGATGATAAAATCCGCTATAGTTATCATAAGCTCATTGACAACATGTGCGAAGATGAATTATATCGTTTAAAACCGATTGGGAGAATGGAAGATTTAGATAATCTTGATCCGAAAAACCTTTATGAAGAATATCAAAAGATGCTAAAAGAAGATAATGTCGACTTTTTGATAATTGGCGATTTTGATGAAACTAAAGTATTTTCTTTAATAGAAAAATACTTTATTTTCAACAAAAGAGAATCAATAAAAGAAATTGTTGATCGCGAAACAAAAGATGTAAGGGAAGTAAAACGGGTCGTTGAAGTTAAGGATGTCAGTCAAGCAAAATTAAATATTGGTTTTCGCACGAACATTACGGGAATCGATGATGATTATTATCCGCTTTTAGTTTTAAATGGTTTATTAGGCGTATACCCTCATTCGCTCCTATTCCGCAATGTACGGGAAAAAGAAAGCTTATGTTACTACATTTCTAGTACCATTGATAAGGGTAAAGGAATCATGGTTATCTTTGCTGGTATTGATAAAGCGGATTATCAAAAAGCTTATGAATTAAGTGTCAAGCAATTAGAAATGATTAAAAATGGTGAGTTTACTGAACAAGATTTAGATAACACCAAGAAGGCTTATATCAACGATATCCTCCAAATCAGTGATAACCCCGTAGATTATCTTTTAGCGGAATATTCAGGTTATTTATATGATGAACCCTTTGATGTAGATAAGCAAATTAAGAAAGTGAATGCGGTAACGAAAGAATCAATCATGAATGTTGCCAAGAAGATTCAAGAAGATACAGTGTTCCTTCTTACGAATGAAGAGGTGAAATAAGATGGAAAAAATCGTGTATGACACCTTAAAAGAAACCTTGTATTATGAAAAACTCCCTAATGGATTAGCGGTCTATCTCTTACCAAAGAAAGGTTTTAATAAATACTACGCGACCTTTACCACAAAATATGGGTCAATTGATAGTACCTTTATTCCCATTGGTCAAAATGAATATATAACTGTTCCTGATGGAATTGCCCATTTTCTTGAACACAAAGTGTTTGAAAGTGAAGAAGGCGATGCCTTCAATAAATTTACGGAATATGCGGCTAATGCGAATGCCTATACGGGATTTAATCGAACCAGTTATCTCTTCTCCTGCACTTCTTATTTCGAGGAAAACTTAAATCTCTTATTAGATTTCGTCCAAGACCCATATTTTACAGAACAAAATGTGGAAAAAGAAAAGAACATCATCGCCCAAGAAATCAGCATGTATGATGATAACCCTGATTGGCAGCTTTATTTCCAAACCATTCAGAACATGTATTTTGAGAATGGTGTGAATGTCGATATTGCTGGAACCAAAGAGTCCATTTATAAGATAACCAAAGATATGCTATATGACTGTTACAATACTTTCTATCATCCTGCCAATATGTTACTCTTTGTGGTGGGTGATTTGGATGTAGATAAGACAATGGAACTAATCCGCACAAATCAAGCAAAAAAAACATTCCCGCAATTTAAAGGGGTAGAACGTAAGTATATCTTTGAGTCAAAAGATGTGAAAGAAAAGGAAACAATCATTAAGATGGATGTTATGACACCAAAAGTAGCGGTGGGAATAAAAAATCATGAGTCCAAACTTCAAGGCGAAGAACTCATGAAATATGAAATCGCCTTAGAAATCATCTTTAATTACTTATTTAGCAAGAGTAGTCCTCATTATCAATACATGCTAGATAATGAATTAATCAATAATACTTTTGGTTATGAAGTTACGATGGAATACTCATATGGATTTGCGATGGTGTCTAGTGATACTAATAAACCAGATGAGTTTAAAAAATACATCATCGATGTATTATTAAAGGCACGGGATTTAAAGATACCAGAAGCTGATTTTACACGAATTAAAAACAAGTTGTTAGGTTCAGCCTTACGTGCTCTTAACTCCCCAGAAGCGATTGCGAATAACTTTGCGCGCTACCAATTTAATGATATGAATCTCTTTGAATCAATTATGGCTTTTGAAAAACTAACTTTAGCTGAACTTGAAAAAGTATTACCATTCTTTGATGAAAAAGCTATTACTACCAATATAATTCTTCCTAAATAAGAGTCTAAAGGTTTTCTTTAGACTCTTTTCTTAGGTAAAAATTGTTTATTATTGGTAAAGATATGTTATAATAAGTAAAAGAAATTGAGCATGCGAGGGTGACACAATGGAACAATATTTAGAATTATGTCGACATGTGTTAAAAAATGGAACGCGTAAGGAAGACCGGACAGGAACGGGGACAATTTCCACCTTTGGTTATCAAATGCGGTTTGATTTAGCGAAAGGTTTTCCACTCCTTACGACTAAGAAATTACATGTCAAATCGATTATTCATGAACTCTTATGGTTTATTAAGGGTGATACAAATATCAAATATTTACAAGAAAATGGTGTCAGTATTTGGAACGAGTGGGCTGATAAAAATGGTGATTTAGGACCAGTTTATGGACACCAATGGCGGAAATGGGAAACAAAGGACGGCAGAGTCATTGACCAATTAAGCAATGTTATTGATGAGATTAAGAAAAATCCAAATTCAAGAAGATTAATCGTCTCAGCTTGGAATGTTGGTGATTTAGATAAAATGGCCCTTCCACCCTGTCATTTACTATTCCAATTCTACGTCAGTAACAATAAACTATCCTGCCAATTATACCAACGGAGTGCTGATATCTTTTTAGGGGTACCATTTAATATTGCGAGTTATAGTCTCCTCACAATGATGGTAGCTCATGTTTGTGGTTTGGAACTTGGTGATTTTGTCCACACTTTAGGCGATTGTCACATTTATTTAAATCACTTAGATCAAGTTAATTTACAATTAACGCGAGAACCAAAACCATTACCCAAGATGTTAATTAATCCCGAAGTGAAATCGATTTTTGATTTCAAATATGAAGATTTTACATTAGTGGATTATGACCCTCATCCTCATATTAAAGGCGAGGTAAGTGTTTAATGTTTTCCATAATTGTCGCGTTTGATAAGAATCAACTTATAGGTAATAACAATGCATTACCTTGGCACTATCCTGAAGACTTACAGTATTTTAAAGAAACAACCTTAGGTAAAAAGGTTGTTATGGGTCGAATCACTTATGAAGGTATATTAAGAAAATTAGGTAAACCATTACCTAATCGCACTAACATCGTAATCTCAAGTAAAGAAATATCAGGTGTAGAGTGGTACGCAAGCGTAGATAAGGTATTAGAGAAGTATCTAGATAGTGAGGAAGAGATTTTTATCATTGGTGGTAAGACCATTTATGAACAATTCCTCTCCTACACAACAAGGCTTTATATCACCCATATCGATAAAGCCTATCAAGGTGATACCTATTTTCCTAAATTTCGTTACGATGATTTCAAATTAATCAAAGAGAAAACAAATGGTGAATTACGCTTTTGTGTTTATGAAAGAAGGGGTAATACATGAATCGCATTTATCTCTTACCAGAAATCTTTATCTTGACTTTTATATATCTGTATTTTACTAAACCATTTACTTTCTTAGAAGTTATTCTCGTCTTACTTGTAACGACTATTACTGTCATCTTCTGTCATGTTTTCGTAATCTTTCTCATGGGTAAGTATTTAGTCCATCAACATAAGTCAGGAAAAAACATATCAAAGGAAAAAGTCTTCTTAAAGATTAATAAGTATTTAAAAACCGTTAACAAGTTTATGCGTATTCATATCCGTGTTCATAATATTGAAAACTATGATCCTAAGAAGACATATCTGATTACCCCAAATCATCAGAGTAATAACGATGTGACGGTTCTCCTTGATGTATTTAAGCAACCTGTTGCTTATGTCGCTAAGATAGCAATTGCGAAGTTGCCCCTCGTTAAAGATTGGATGTCGTTAACAGGTTCTGTCTTTTTAAACCGCGAGAACATCCGTGACCAAATCGTGGTGATGCAAGAAGTTGAACGAATGTTAATTAATCATGAGAGTGTTGTACTATTTCCGGAAGGGACTAGATCTTTTAAAGCGGAAATGAATCCTTTTAAACCTGGTTCATTTAAACTAGCTTTAAAGACTCAAGTTGATATTCTACCCATCACAATTAATAACACTTATAAGGTTAGACAGAATTTCCCGTGGAAAACAACCATCATTGATGTGTTTATTCATGAAAGTATTCCCTATGAAAAATACAAAGATTTAAAGACGACAGAAATCGCTGAATTAGTCCAAAATATCGTAAAATCACAAATAATCTATGAATAAATACGATAACCCCTTGTAGAGGGGTTATTTTTAATTTAGAATAAATATGAAGTTTTGGGAAAGGATTTGATAACATGCGAGGGATGCTTATCTTAGTTACTATTATTATTTTTTTCGTGTTACTAACTAGTTGTAAAGATAATCAAGATCAAACTAAAACTACTTCAAAGATACCGACTGATGTAGTTACAACAACGCAAGCAGTAACAACTACTGAAGATACTTCTTATGAAAGTGTCAAGTATCGTAAGGTTGATACTTTAAAGTTTTATAACCAAATTAATATCATAGGTCCCGACCCCTTTGTGACTTCCAAGGATGGATATTATTATTTTACTAGAACTCTTGGTTCAAGAATCGACTTATGGCGGAGTCGTACTCTTTCAGGTATCGATTTAGGGGAAAGAAAAACTGTTTATATACCTTCACCAGGCTTGAAAGAAATCTGGGCACCTGAACTTCACTTCATTGCGGGGAAGTGGTATTTATATTTTACCGCTAATACTGGTTGTGGAGATAGTTGTCGGGGAATTTATGTGTTAGAAAATGAAAATGACAATCCTTTAGAAGGTGAATGGGTTAATAAAGGTAAGATTAATACGAAGTATGCTGGCTTGGATGGTACTGTCTTTGAGCATAATGGGGAACATTACTTTATCTATGCAGCCTATGGTAACTGGTCAGGAGCGCATGGGAGTTCCTTATCAATCGCAAAGATGCTCAATCCTTGGACCTTAACAGGGGAGGAAACAATCCTTACCCATCCAGAATATAGTTGGGAAAAGCAGGGAATGCATGTTAATGAAGGAGCTGTCATCATTAAAAACCAAGATAAAGTACATTTAGTTTATTCTGCAAGTGCTTGTTGGGTAGATGGTTATAGTTTAGGCGTACTCACAACTACTAATAATAAAGATGTACTAGTAAAAGATAATTGGCATAAAAGTACGGAACCAATCTTCCGTTCCTCAGCTACAAATGGTGTCTTTGGTCCAGGTCATAACTTTTTTGTGAAAACCAAAGATGGTAAAGAGGATTGGATCATCTTTCATGGAAATAACTACCCTGGTCAAGGCTGTGGCCATAGACCGAGTAGGCTCCAAAAAGTAAACTTCGACGAAACTGGTAATCTAATCTTAGGTGAACCACTGAAAGGTGAACTAACTGTTCCAAGTGGTGATTATCGCATCGACTTAATCCATACGATTGGTGAAAACATTAGTAAAAATCCTATCGAAAATACTTATATTCTTAACGAAGAAGCTAGTAGAGTTATAATTAAAGACATAAATGTGCCAGAACAAGGAGTATACAGCATTACACTCACATATCGTAATCATAACAGTTCCAAGCTTAGAATTACGGTAAATAATAGCTCAAGTATTAATTTAGATTTACCTAGTAGTAATAATGAGTTTGTTAGTATTAGTTTTAATGTATTATTAAATAAAGGCTATCGTAATGAAATGATTATCAATTACTTAGATGGTATTACTGAACTTAAATCTTTAGACATCGACGGAGAAGTTGACTTTAAAATTGAACATAACCAAGAGTATATCTTCATTAATCCAAGTGGTGGTAAGGCGGTAAAAACATCCGCAATTGGGTTTAATATCATAACATGGGATTATCAAGATAATGATTTAAGCTTCCGCTTTAAATTCTATCACTTAGGAAATAATATTTATAGAATTGAACATGTTAGCACAAAAAAAGCCTTAGCTGTAATCGATAAGAATATGAATACAGTAAGGTTCATGGAATACCAAGATTTAAATACGCAAAAATGGGAACTAGTCCATTTAGGCTATGGTCTCTTCAAGTTTAAGAATGTTGGAACGAATAAAGTCCTAGATATTAGTGGTGCTTCGATTGATATAGGTGCTTCAGTGCATACTTGGGATGATGTACTTGAGGGGACTGCCCAAATCTTTAGGATTTATCCGGTAAATTAAAGGACGATTCTTAATCCTTTAGGATAGTAATTTTTCAGCAGGGAATCAACATGTTTAGCCCAGCCAAGTGAATAGCCATCAACTGTAATTAAGGTGAAATGATTATTACCTGGATATGTAATCGTTTCACCTTTTAAATATTGTCGAATTTCTTTACTATCATGAGGAAAATCAACATAGTGTTTAACTTGATCTTTGGATAAGCGTAAAGCAAGGGCATGACTTGGTTCAAAACGGTCTTTTTTTACCTCACCTAGGTGCAAACCATATCTTAAAATATTAATCCCATCAAGGTTAGGAACTTGCTCGTCCGTTTCTAATGTATATAAATGGTTATTAAACTCATAAATAGGATAATTTAAGGAAAAATCAGTTAAGCAACAATCAATAAATTCATTTAATAATGCTTGTTGTTCCTTAATAATTGGTTTTAAGGATTTACTCTTGGATTTACGATAAGTGGGAGTAGGTGAGGTCTTGCGAATTTTCGCGATAAAATGTCCTTCACCATTAAAACGATGGAAGTAAAAACGACTACATGCTTTATATTCACCTAATCCATCTTGAATTCCTTCCCCTTTAATTGTGGGAAGGAGTTCTAAATCAGGGTATTTTTCTAAGAAATAAGCAAGCACCTCTTCATCTTCTTCAGGTGCGAAGGTACATGTAGAATAAATGATGATTCCGTTTTCTTTAACTAGGTTATACGCTGCATCTAAGAGGGAACGTTGAACTAACGAACAAGCTTTGATTTTCTTTACACTCCAGTTCTCGATGATTTCTGGATCTTTCCGAAACATTCCTTCACCGCTACAAGGAGCATCTACAATTACTTTATCAAAATAACCATAAAACTCATCTTTTAATTGCGTAGGGTCAGTACTTATAACGATGGAATTAGATCTTCCCCATCGTTCAATATTTTCTGAGAGTACTTTGGCACGTTTTGGGAGAATATCATTAGTGATGAGCAAACCTTTATCCTGAAGTTTACTTAGGATATGAGTAGATTTTCCCCCTGGTGCCCCACACATATCAAATACAACTTCACCTGGTTTTATATCCGCATTTTCCACCACCATCATTGCGCTAGGGTCTTGGATATAATAAACACCCGCAAAATGATAAGGATGAAGTCCTGGTTTTACGATTTCATCATAATAATATCCATCTTCGACAAGCGGATTTTTTCTTAATATAGAAGATAGATAAGGATTAGTAGAAATATCAGGACATTTAAAAGGATTTATCCGTAAACCGTAACTACGCGGTAAATCAAAACCTTTGATAAACGCTTCAAACTCATCTTTAAAAATTGCCTGATAACGACTAATAAAATCATTTGGTAGTTTCATCATCTGCACCTCACATGTCTAGGGTAATTATACCATAAATTGCCTTGTGTTTTTATCAATAAGCATAATTTAGGCATTTAGTTCATAAATTATATTGATAAAAATAAGGGGAGGAAAAGCATGAGATATACATTGCCTTGTGAAGATACCATTAATTTACCGCATCTTAAAGCACTTGAGACAATTGGCATCAGTGCTGATAATTTAACTTATGATAAGAAAAATCTTGCGGGAGATATCATTATTTCCGGGGATTATACCCAAGATAACTGTGAAGATATGATGGAATTTACCCATGAAATACCTGTTGAATTTTTGATTGATGATGAAAAGATTAATCCTGAAGTCAATATTACGAACTTTATTTATGATGTGCTACCAGGAAAAGGTATTGAGGTGAGATTTGATTTAGAGATTATCCTGAATGAAATCACTGTAGGAGAAGTTGAAAGAGATAAAGATTATGAGGAACTGCAAAAACAAGTGGAGGAAGGTTTAGATAATGTTTTAAATAATAAAGAGGTTACGTCTGAACAAAGAGATGCTGATAAAAACGATAATCAAGATAATCATGATAATCCAGATAATAATGATGATTATGATGATTATAATAATTTAGTTGAAAATGATGATCATGACGATAATTATCTAAAAATGGAAGTTAAGCAAGATAAAGTAGAATTCAATCCTGGATTCATCCCAAAAGAAAAAGATAAATATACCACCTATAAAATCATTACTCTAGATGAAGGAGAAACAGTTGATGATTGTCTATTCCGAAGAAATCTATCTCGTAAACTTTTAGTAAGAGAACATGAGTTTGGGAGTAATAAGATTATTTTAAAGATCGAACATGAGTAATGAACGCAATGAAATAGTAAGTAGTGTTGTTAAGCATTATGGGTTACATGTAAAAGAGGTTATACCCAATAATGGTATTTATAAAATTATTACAAATGACAATAAAACATATATTTTGAAGAAAGTCAAAAACCGGGGCGTTTTTAACATTTATTATTTTCTCATGTCCCAAAAATTTACTAATTTTATTATGCCCCTCCTAACCACAGGTAATCATATATTTATGATGCATGATAATGATGCCTATTATTTAACTAGGTTTTATGAAGATATTGATTATCCTTTAGATAAGAAACTAATGGATTATATCGATTTACTCCATAAGTTACATCAAAAGACAATCATCAAGAAACATTTTGACAAGGACCAATTTAATCGCTTATATAAAAAGAAGTTGAAACGACTAGAAAGTAGGTTTCAACTACTAGATTTATTTATCATTGAATGTGAGAATAAGAAGTATCGATCCATCTTTGATTGGACTTATTTAACTAGGTACAATGATATTATGTATATTAAGAATGTCTTAGTTAAACTTCAGTCACAAATTGATACATTACTTGAAGAGTTAAAACTCTATGATTACTGTATTATTCATAATAATCCCAGTATTGATCATTTTGTGGTAACAAATGAACATAATTACTTAATAAGCTTTGATTATAGCACTATTGGATTAAAAGTGCATGATTATGTAAAACTCTTCATTGATTATAGTGAGTATAATATTGATTGGTTAAATCTTATCACGATTGATGAAGTAAGCAGTTTTGAATTCTATTATTTCATCTTTAATGTGTTATATTATATTTTGCGCAATATTGACATTACCTTCTTAAGCAAAAATAATCAGTATGAAGCGATAAACTCTCTTATCCACAGTTTACATGTGGCGGAAAAAGCCGTTGATTTATATCAAAAGTATGAGGAAACAAAGTTAGCGGCTGAAACTAGCAACTAAGAATAACACACATAAATTAATCAGGAATAAGATAAAATTGACATAGGAGAAGAAGATAATCATTAAGATAAACTGGTATACACATAAGACAAAGCAACAGTTTAGTAATTTATTACGACGCCGATACATATTAAACTCCTTTCATGATTACTAATATATTTTATGAAACTACGACTTAAAGGGAAATGAAATGACCTCGACAATAGTAAAACGGAACCTGTAAAAACGGATAAAAAAAATTCTATAACTGATTAAAAATTACTAGTTATAACCAAAATATCTAATAAAGATAGTTGCAGAAATAAAAAAAGTTGGTATAATAATAGTAATGCGAGATACTAAAAAACAATGAAGAGGAAGAGTAGAGATAACGGTTCTTCTAGAGAGAAACTGGTTGGTGGAAAGTTTCAGAACCCTATTTCGAAGGTCGCCTTGGAGTTGGTATGATGAACTTATAGTAGTCATACCCGGGTAATGCCCGTTACAGTAAAGAGCGGAATTATTAATCTACTTTTTACTTGATTAATAATTCAAGAAGGATGGTACCGCGACGACAGTCGTTCCTTAGGGAACGACTTTTTTTATTATCTAGAAAGGAGTTGAATTGGATGAAAAGAAAAGAATTAGCACCAAAATACAATCACAAAGAAGTTGAAACTGGTAAGTATAAGAATTGGGTTGAAAAAGGGTATTTTAAAGCTCATGTTGATTCTGGAAAACCACATTATACAATTGTTATCCCACCACCAAATGTCACAGGTAAGCTCCATTTAGGTCATGCCTGGAACACTACGATTCAAGACATCATTATAAGAAGAAAACGGATGCAAGGTTATGATGTATTGTGGCTTCCTGGTATGGACCATGCGGGAATTGCGACACAAGCGAAGATTGATGAAAAACTAAGAAATCAGGGGATTTCCCGTCATGATATTGGGAGAGAAAAATTCCTAGAAGTAGCTTGGGAATGGAAGGAAGAATATGCTTCATTCATCCGCGAACAATGGGCGAAAATGGGCTTATCGCTTGATTATTCACGGGAACGCTTCACTTTAGATGAAGGGTTAAATGAAGCGGTAACGAAAGTATTCGTTGATTACTATAATAAAGGATTAATTTATCGCGGTGAAAAAATTATCAATTGGGATGTTGAAGCCAAAACCGCCTTATCGAATATTGAAGTTGAACATAAGGAAGTTGAAGGGGCATTGTACTACTTCAAATATCCATATGAAGATGGTACTGGCTATATTACTGTTGCGACGACTCGACCAGAAACGATGTTTGGTGACGTAGCGGTAGCAGTTCATCCCGACGATGAACGGTATAAGTCCCTCGTTGGTAAAAATGTCTTAATTCCAGGAATCAAAAAAGCCATCCCTGTAATTACTGATGAGTATGTCGATAGAGAATTCGGTACAGGTGTGGTTAAGATTACTCCTGCTCATGACCCGAATGACTTCGAAGTCGGTCTTCGTCATAATTTGCCACGACCAATCTGCATGAATACTGATGGTACGATGAATACTTTAGCTGGTAAATACGAGGGCTTAGACCGTTTTGCCTGCCGTAAACAACTTGTCAAAGATCTAGAAGCGGAAGGATTAGTTGTTAAAATTGAAAAGCATATCCATTCTGTTGGACATAGTGAAAGAACTGGGGTAATGGTTGAACCCTACTTATCTAAACAATGGTTCGTTAAAATGGAACCACTCGCAAAACGAGTTATTGAAAACCAAAAGAATGAAGAAACAAAAGTTAATTTCTTCCCTGAACGCTTCGAAAAGACTTTAATTCAATGGATGGAAAATGCTTATGACTGGTGTATTTCTCGCCAATTATGGTGGGGTCACAGAATACCAGCATATTATCATAAAGAAACGGGTGAAGTAGTGGTTAGTGCTACTCCTCCGAAGGATATGGAAAACTATGTTCAAGATGAAGACGTTCTTGATACCTGGTTTTCGAGTGCCTTATGGCCATTCTCGACCCTAGGTTGGCCTCATACTGATAATCCTGATTATCAAACTTATTATCCCAATGATGTCTTAGTTACAGCCTATGACATTATCTTTTTCTGGGTTGCGAGAATGATCTTCCAATCCCTTGAATGTACAAATTCTCGTCCCTTTAACACCGTCTTAATTCACGGTTTAATTCGTGATGCGATTGGTAGAAAAATGAGTAAATCCTTGGGAAATGGTGTTGACCCAATGGATGTTATTGAGAAGTATGGTTGTGATGCCTTACGTTACTTCTTAACTACTAATAGTGCTCCCGGACTTGATTTACGCTATATCGAAGAGAAGGTTGAAGCTAGTTGGAACTATATCAATAAGATCTGGAATGCTAGTCGCTTCGTCTTAATGAACCTCGATGAAAATGATACTGACTTAAGCTTTAATAGCGAAGACTTGAATGTTGTTGACAAATGGATTCTAACTCGACTCAATGAAACCATTAAGATGGTTGATCAAAACTATGAAAAGTTTGAGTTTGGGGAAGCAAGTCGACATTTATATAACTTTGTATGGGATGATTACTGCGATTGGTATATTGAAATGGCTAAGGTTGCATTATACAGTAATAATGAAAAAGCGAAAAGAACAACCAAAGCTGTGCTTGTTCATGTTTTAGAAGCAATCATTAAACTCTTACACCCATTCATGCCCTTTGTCACAGAAGAAATCTTCCAAGCTTTACCAACTCATGATGAATCCATAGTGATTAGTAGTTGGCCTACGGTAAATGAAGCTTATAACTTTGATGTAAAGATAATGAGTTCGCTTCAAGAAATCATCAGGGCTGTACGTAATATCAGAGCTGAAGTTAATGCGCCATTATCTAAACCAATTGATTTAGTAATTAAAGCCTTTGATGAAAACTTTAAGGAAGAATTGGTCAAGAATCAAACTTATTTAGTTAAATTCTGTAATGCGCCTAGTTTGACGATTACGAGCACATATGAAATTAAAGAAAAAGTAATGACCGCAGTAATTACCAATGGTGAAGTCTTAATACCACTAAAAGATCTAATTGATATTGAAGCAGAAAAACAAAGACTTCAAAATGAATTAGTTAAACTAGAAAATGAAGTTAAGCGCTGTGAAAACATGCTCAATAATCCAAACTTTGTGAATAAAGCTCCAAAAGAAAAAGTTGAATTAGAAAAAGCAAAACTACAAGACTATAAAACCAAATATGAAGTAGTAAAACAAAGATTAGCTGAGTTATAAAAAAATTAAGAGAGTATCGCTAGATACTCTCTTAATTTGAAAAATAATGGGATGGAGTTATTTGTATGTGGTTATTCTATCTTAGTTTATGTTTGGGAATTATCATTGGTGTCACAAATTTAATACCAGCGAAAATTCTTAAACATAATGACTTATTAATGATGGTTTGTGTTTTTATTCTTTTATTTGTGATGGGTTTAAGTATCGGGTTAAAGAAAGATATTATCAAAAATTTTGGTTATATTGGGATAACAGGAGTATTATATTCAATAATATGTGTCATTTTCAGCATAATAGTAGTTTATTTATTTACCAGTCTGAAGAAACGGGGGGATAAGTAGTGAGAACTTCTTTATATATTATCATTACCGTAAGCTTAGGAATTATGGTAAGTTACTTTTTCCTCCCTGAATCCTTATCAACTATGGTTGATACCCTGATCAATATTAGTTTATGTGTAACCTTATTCTTTGTAGGAATCAGTATTGGTAGAAATAAGCATCTCTTTAAAGACCTAAAAAAGACAGGACTAAAGGTACTTATTCTACCAGGTGGAACAATAATTGGTAGTCTAATTGGTGGAATTGTGACGGGGTTTATTCTTAATCGTTCCCTCACCCTTAGTTTAGCAATTGCCTCAGGGATGGGTTGGTATAGCATCTCTTCAGGGATTATTTTACCTGTGGCGGGTGCTGAAGGGGCAACGATTGCGTTTATCGCAAATATGTTCCGGGAAATGCTTACCTTTTTATTAGTACCCATCATTGCGAAGAAAGTCTCACCCTATTGTGCCATAAGTATCGGGGGTGCTACTACGATGGATGTCACTCTACCAATTATCGCACGAAGTACTAATGATTATTATGCGTTAATTGCGTTTATCCATGGTAGTATTATAAGTTTAATTGTACCCATCTTAGTTAGTTTCTTTTCCTCATTATAAAAAGTCAACTTAAGCAAAATTGCTAAGTTGACTTTTTTTCTTCTAAAATTCTGGTATCTGTAATCTTACGCCATCATTTAAGGCTGATTGATGAGCTAGAATACCGGCAGCACAAATATTAGCGGAAATATACTCATCACAGATAGGTTTACGGTCTTCAATGATGGCACGAACAAAATCATGAACTAAATGAGGGAGGGCACCATGATGGTCGCCACCTTCGATATAGGTTTTATCAGGATTTAGGACTTCATGGTATTCTTTTGGTCTTAGATAAGGCACTAAGGGTTCGGGTAAGTTTAGTGGGAAATCTTCAGGCTCAATAATGAGGGTATCAACTTTACGGAAGATGTATCTACCATGTTCATCTTTTCTTGATGGAGCTATCTTGTATACTACTGGTTTTTCAATCCAGTTGATTTGTTGCCATTCGAAGGTTGCTTGCGACCCATATACATCAAATTGTTCAATATAATCTTTTCCTACTCCATTAAATGAACGAGCAAAGCCATTTTCAAATTCAATAATCGCAGTTTCTACTGCATAAGGATTCCCATAGCGTTTAACCATTTCTTCTGGTAATGAACCAGAACCAACACAATAAACTGTTTTTACTTTAGATTGTGCTAGGAACGCTAAGGGTGCAATCGCATGAGTAGCGTATAACATTGGTGGATAACCAATCCAATGATCTTGCAAGCCTTCAACATCTTGATAATACTCAGATTTCAGGAATTGGACATCACCAAGTTCTCCAGTCTCGCACATTCTTTTCGCATAGAGGAAGTTACGGGTAAAGATAGCTGTTTCCATCATCGCATATTTCTTACCACTTTTTTTAACAGCTTCGATTATGTCTTTAAGTTCCTTTAATGAGGTTCCCATTGTGACAGCACAAGCAACATGCTTACCTGCATTTAAGGCTTTCACGGTCATTTCTGCATGTAACATTGGTGGTGTTAAAATATGCACAGCATCCACCTTATCATCATCTAAGACTTCAGCAAATGACTGATAAACTTTAAAGGTATCACCGTAACGATTAATCATGTTTTGTATCGCTAAGGAGTTTGTATCACAAATACCAACACTTTGAACATCTGGGTGATTTAAGTATAATGGCACAAAAGCACCGCCAAATCTAACCCCTACAACAACTATATTTAATTTTTTCATATTTTCCCTCCTAAAAATCACTCAATAATTCAATTATACTTTAGAATTTAAGGATGTTCAATGTGAAATAAAAACAGAACTTGATTATTTTTGACAATTAATCAAGTTCTGTTAGCTTTTTGATTTCACTTATTATGATGTCAACATCATAAATTGGTTCATCACAGTGGTAGTTCTCACACATAAACATGGCAATATCGGCATTTACACTAGCATATTCACTGAATAAATCAGAAGTTAATATATCTTCCTTGAATAGTACGATAAGAGTAGTGAAGGGTAGGTACTTATTATAATACTCATTTAGTATTCTTGTTAAATGGGGATTATTCTTATTTGTCACTATTACAATTTTTCGTTTATCAGCTTTATAATATAGATATGCGCTTAGCATATATGTATAAGCAGATGGTTGGTAATTTAAGAGACCACTGAAGTAGTGGAATTGGTCCCTTGCTTTTATTGCCATACAGCTGTTATCAGTGATTTCCGCAAGTTGGAGGAGATTCATCGTCATAACACTATTGGCAGAGGGTAGGGCACCATCATAGAGTGGTTTAATTCTAACAATTAATTGTTCGCTATCTTTACTAGTATGGTAGAAACCACCAACCATGTCCTTAAAGTATTTCATAACACTGTCATAGAGTTTATGGGATAGTTCTAAGTAGCGATCTTTACTAGTAGATAAGAAAAGTTCATTTAATGCCCAGATTAAATAGGCATAATCTTCTAAATATCCTTGATACTTAACTTCACCATCACGATACCTAGCATATAATCTATTATCCTTAGTTAAGAGATTCTTCTCAATAAAAGCAAAGGCTTTTTCTGCTTGATTTATTAGATGATAATCTCGGAAGATTCTTCCTACATAAGCTAAAGAAGTAATCATGAGTGCGTTTAGGTTAGTTAGGATTTTATCATCTAGATGGGGTGGGATTCGCTTCTTACGAGCTTCTAAAAGTTTGTTACGAATAGACTTTATAAGTTCATTATCAAGGAGATTATCATCTGACTGATGAATTAAATTGAAGATATTACGACCTGCAAAATTACCTTTATCTGATAAATTATAATAACTTTTCACATAATCTAGTTCATTATCATTAAAAACTAGTTTTATTTCTTCGATAGTCCAGGTATAATATTTACCTTCGACTCCTTCACTATCTGCATCAATTGCGGTATAGAAGGCACCTTCAGGATTAGTTAAATCCCTTAAGATGAATGTAATAATCTTTTCGGTGATTTCCCTAAAGATTTGTTTCTTGGTTATTTGGTACATTTCCGCATAAACCATCATCAATAAGGCATTATCATACAGCATTTTTTCAAAATGCGGCACTAACCATTTTTCATCAACGGAGTAGCGGGAGAAACCAAAACCAAGATGATCGAAGATACCACCTTTATACATTTGAATAAGGGTTTTTTCAACCATTTTTAGAGCTTTATTACTTTTAAAATGAACGCTATAACGCAGTAAAAAAAGTAATGTATGGGGTGTAGGGAATTTGGGTTTAGTCCCAAATCCTCCATACTCTTTATCAAAGGATAGTTCTAAGGAATTAAAGGTTTTTTCAAGGATATATTGATCAAGGGGTTCAGGTTGAAGATTAGTAAGACTCAAGCGAATAATCTTAGTAATTTCTTCAGCACTTTCAACAATTTCTTCTCTTGATGTCTTCCATCTATGGATAATGATATTTAAGAGTTCTTTAAAGCCAATATGGTTTTGAATTGATTCTTTAGGGAAATAAGTACCCGCAAAGAAAGGTTTTTTGTCAGGTGTCATAAAGATAGATAGTGGCCAACCACCACTTCCAGTAAGTGCCTGACATACTTCCATGTAGATATGGTCAATATCAGGACGTTCTTCTCTGTCAACCTTGATGGCGATAAAGTTTTCATTAAGGATTTTCGCTACACTATCATCTTCAAAGGATTCCTGTTCCATTACATGGCACCAATGACAAGTAGAGTAGCCAATACTTAAGAAAATGGGTTTATTATCTTTTTTTGCGATTTCAAAGGCTTCTTCACTCCAAGGGTACCAATTAACAGGATTATATGCATGTTGTAGTAAGTAGGGTGATTTTTCGTTAATCAGTTTGTTTGGTTGTTTCGGCATACTGTTCACTTCCATAGTCCATTATTTAATACGTGTATATATATTTTATCCCTTATAAGGGTTTATATAAAATGATTTGCTTAAGATGAAAGTTATATTAGTAAGATATACTAAACCAATATAAAAAGCACTTAATTAGGAAAATAATTAAGTGCTTTATTATTAGTTATTTTTAATTTTACTAAGAATATCCCTTAATGTTCTAAAGGCAAGTTTAGTTTGATATTTGACTTGTTCTAGGGATAGATTCATTAACAAGCATATTTCATCATTTTTATAGCCTGATTTTTTGTATTCAAGGATTCTTTTTTGTAGATCTGGTAAATATTGTAGTAAGTCTTCAAACTCTATTCGTTCAATTAAATCTGCTTCAATTACTGGTGCTAAATAATCATTTTCATATAAATCCATACACATTTCTATCTTATCATACCTAGTAAGCATGGTAAGTTCATTACGAAGATAATTAAGAATCCTATAATAAGCAAAGACATCAAAGTTATTTAGATTATCCTTATTTTCATCATATTCTTTAGTAGCTAAGAATAGTGCTATTGTACCTAGATGATAGAATTCTTCGTAATCTTTATAAATGTTCAGTTTCTTGATAGCGGATTTAATTAGATAACTCTTTTCTTTAAGTAGTTCTTCAAAATCATCCATAATTATTTCCCCCTAATATTTAGTAAAATGTGTTCATTATTTATATACACGAAAAGATTATAAATGAGGAAATAAATGGTTGATTTTTTACTTTTTGATGGATCTTTTGCCTATTTGTCTTAATCTTTTAGTCAAAATTATGTATAATAATACTAAATGTCACAAAATGTGACATTAAATACCAAAAAGTAAGCTTAATTGATACAAAAGTTTTCTAAGTACCAATTACTACTATATAATACTGAGTAATACTATAAATTGGAATGAAGGAGAGGTATTATGGCTGTAAATAATAATCAAAAACCTAAAGAAGAATTACTTTGGGAAGCTTGTGATAAATTAAGGGGGAGTGTTGATTCTGCTGAATATAAGCATGTTGTATTAGGATTAGTTTTTTTAAAGTTTATTAGTGATAAATTTGAAGAACAGCGAGAATTATTAATTAAGCAAGGCTATGAGAGGTACATAGAGAATCGGGATGCATATTTAAGGAATAATGTTTTCTATGTACAAAAAGAAGCAAGATGGTCTCATTTAGTTGAACATGCAAAACAACCAAATATTAGAACATTGATTGATAATGCCTTTGATATACTTGAAAAGGAAAACAAATCATTACAAGGTGTATTACCAAAGAACTATTATAGTAGAAGAGAGTTAGATACGATTAATATTGGATCTTTAATTGATACTGTAAATAATATTAATACCAATGGTGATAAAGAAGAAGATTTCATTGGTAGAGTATATGAATACTTCTTAGGTAAGTTCGCTCGTCAAGAAGGTAAACGTGGTGGTGAATTCTATACACCAAAATGTGTAGTAAAAACTATTACAGAAATGATTGAACCATATCAAGGTAAAGTGTATGACCCAGCATGTGGATCGGCTGGGATGTTTGTCCAATCTATTAAGTTCATAAAAGAACATCAAGGTAATGTAAATGAGATTTCTATCTATGGTCAAGAAAAGAATGCTGGAACATGGCGACTTGCGAAAATGAATCTAGCGATAAGAGGCATTAGCGCTGATTTAGGAGACATGCCTGCGGATACTTTCCATAATGATTTACATAAAGATCTTAAAGCTGATTATATAATGGCTAATCCACCATTTAATCAAAAAGAATGGCGCCAAGATAATGAACTTGTAGATGACGAACGGTGGATAGGTTATGTAACACCACCAACTGGGAATGCGAACTATGGGTGGATACTACATATGGTATCTAAACTAAGTGAAAATGGAACAGCAGGATTTGTCCTCGCTAATGGTTCACTTTCAACAGAAACCAATGCGGAATATGAAATTAGAAAACAATTACTTGAAAATGATTTGGTTGAATGTATCGTATCATTACCAGAAAAGTTATTTTATACAACAGGTATTCCTGTCTGTTTGTGGTTTATTACAAGAAATAAGAATCAGCGTATACAACGAGTTAAAACAGGTAATAAGGTATTTAGAAATAGGCAAGGAGAAATATTATTCATTGATGCAAGAAAACTAGGGACAATGGTTGACCGTACCCTAAGAGAATTAACTGATGAAGATATCAGTAAGATAGCAAGTACATTTCATGCTTGGAGGGGTCATAATGATGAAGGAGAATATAAAGATATTCAAGGTTTCTGTAAATCAGTTACTATTGATGAAATAAGAATCAATAATTATAACCTAACTCCAGGACGTTATGTTGGTATAGAAGAAGTAGAAGAAGATGAAGCATCATTTAGTGAAAAGATGGAGACCCTATCATCTGAACTCTATGACTTATTCAATAAGTCTGATAAACTTCAAGACAGTATTAAAGAGATACTGGGGGCATTAGGGTATGAAGAGTAATAATTGGAAATTTATCAAATTAAACTCATTAATAGAAAGTGTTTCTGATACTTTTCAATTTAAAACAAAAGACAAGGATATTAAAAGTATTTACTTTCTGAACACATCAGATGTTTTAGAAGGAGAGGTCATTAACCATAATAAATATAACGTTAAGGATTTACCGGGTCAAGCAAAGAAAAAGTTTCAAAAGTTTGATATATTATATAGTGAAATTAGACCACAAAATAAACGATACGCATTTGTAAATTTTGATTCAAGTGATTATGTAGCCTCAACCAAACTAATGGTATTAAGAAACAAGGATGAAAATCAAATAAATACACGTTATCTGTATACCCTTTTAACTAATGAAAAATTTTTGAATAAAATGCAAGCCTTAGCCGAAGGAAGGTCTGGGACTTTTCCACAAATAACTTTTAACATGCTAAAAGAAGAAGAAGTTTATATACCATCATCTTTAGATGAACAAAAAAAGATAGTAGATATTTTAGATTCAATAGAATTAAAGATTAACTTAAATAATAAAATCAATGAAAAACTAGAAGAAACAGCCAAAGCCTTATATCATGAATGGTTTGTTAATTTTAACTTCCCAAATGAAAATGGATTACCATATAAGGATAATGGAGGAGAGTTTGTTGATAGTGAATTAGGAAAGATTCCTGTAGGTTGGGAAGTTGTTGAATTAAAAAGTATATTTAATTTTCAAAAAGGAAAGAAACCTATTGAAATAGTTGAATATGAAGATGAAAATTACCTGCCGTATATTACTTTAGATGCGATTAGAAATAATAATGTTCAATATGCTAAAAATGAAAAAGTAATCACTATTAATGAATTAAATAATATCATGGTTATGGATGGTGCAAGTTCAGGTGAAATATATTTTGGATACAAGGGTGTGTTAGGATCAACATTTTCAGTACTAAATATTTATAATGAATCATTAATAACTAGTTCAATTTTGTATTATATGATAAAGAGTATTGAACAGCAAATTAAAGATAATACGACTGGATCTGCTATTCCTCATACAGATAAGGAGTTAGTTTATAAAACATTAATAGCAATTCCTAAAAATGTTGATATAATTAATGATATAGATAAAATTCTGTTAAAATTTAGATTGCAAATGATAAACAACTCCAATCAAAATATTAAACTAGATAATCTTAAGAACCTACTCCTAAACAAACTCATGTCAGGTCAAATCGATGTAGATAAACTAAACATTGACTGGGACAAACTAGATAAAACTTTAAAAGAAGTTGAAAACCTTGTATAAAAAGGCTATTTTCTGTCCTAAAATAGCCTTTTTCATATTGGAAAATCAGTTATTTGATTATATAATTAAATATATCAAGTGATTTGTTAAATTGAGTGGGTGTTATTAGATGATGAATATAAGCGGGAAATATAATGAACTAGAT
>JAAYWZ010000123.1 GCA_012516175.1 Bacilli bacterium | reverse complement strand
CTTTACATCCTCATTTAATTAATTGTAAATTTGCGTCATTAAAATTATAGTAAGTAAGTACACTTAAATAAGAGTGTACTTTTTCTTTAAGGTGATGGAGATGTTCAAAGGGTTCTGGGTAAAATATAGTTTATTCTGCTTAATCTTGCTATTATTAGGATTAATCATCATTAAACAGAATCAAAGCCCGCTTCAAATTGAAGTCGCTAATTCCTATTTAAATAATAATTATAGTAATTACGAAAGTATAAGTTTATCCTTGTATCTAAATACTGAAGAAAATTTATTAGTACCTTTATATGTTGAGGTTAAGATTAAGCCTAATTATGAACTACCATTTTATCATGATAAGATTAAAACTGCTTTTGATAAAGAAGTGTTTTTGCGTTATGCTTTATTAACAAATCTTGCTAATCATTTACCACAAGGATTATTTTCTCCCTTACCTAAAGATGTTGAATTGTTAAATTATGATATTGAAGGTGACACTTTAGTATTAAATTTAGGGAAAGGATTTGAAAATCTCAATCAGGATAGATTTAGAGTAGTACTAGGTAGTATTGTTTATACATTTACATCAATTAGCGGGATAAGAGGTGTAAAAATACTATGTGAGGGAAAACCAGTTGCTTTCGAGAAATATCAACAAATTAGTTTTACAAAAGATGATTTATTAATAAACTATGCGATTAATGGTTTGCCCTACCATGATTTAAATAAATACCAAGTTTATTATTATTTGAAAAAAGCTGATGTATATTATTTGGTGCCGGTGTTAATCTATGATAATGTTAATAAGACAATTGAGGATTTACTTAAGAATCCAATCCATCATGCTTTGGAGACTTTTATCAGTAATGAAAATGATTCTTATAATAAGTTAGGATATTATCAATATTATTTGAGTTTATTAATGAATGGATTGATTAATAATAATGGTATAGATGAAGAAAATGTAATTAAAATGATTAATTTTTATGAAATTGCCTTAAACTAAACATAGAAAATCTAGCCTATAATATGGTATAATTTAGAAGATTAGAAATAGTAAGGATGATTAATATGCGGAAAGATAATCGTCAAAATGATGAAAAACGTCTCGTAGTTTTTGAACTTAATGTGAATATGCATGCTGAAGGTTCAGTTTTAGTGAGTTTTGGGAATACAAAGGTATTATGTACCGCAACTGTTGAAGATAAAGCACCACTCTTTTGTAAGGAAGAAAATAAAGGTTGGATAAATGCCGAATACGCGATGTTACCTAGAGCTACTGCGGTAAGAACGCCTAGGGAAGTCCAAAAAGGCAAACAAACTGGGCGGACAATGGAAATCCAACGCCTGATTAGTAGAGCGTTAAGAAGTGTGGTTGATTTAAGTAAGCTTGGTGACCGCACGATTATCATTGACTGTGATGTGTTACAAGCTGATGGTGGTACAAGAACCGCAGCGATTACGGGTGGATTTTTAGCACTCAAATTAGCGGTTGATAAGTTAGTTAAAGCGGGAGTGCTTCCAGAAAACCCCATTAAGGAATATGTGGCAGCGATTTCTGTTGGAATTTGTGATGAAGAGATAAGGTTAGATTTAGATTATGATGAAGATTTCCGCGCCAGTGTAGATATGAATGTTGTAATGACAGAAAGTGGTAGATTTGTAGAGATTCAAGGTACGGGGGAAGAAAGTACCTTTAGTGAATTTGATTTATATAACATGTTGGAATTAGCGAAGAAGGGTATTAATGAGTTGATTGCTTTACAAAAGGGAGTTTTGGTGGACTATTATGAAGACCATAATCATCGCGACGAAGAATAAGGGTAAGGCGAGTGAGTTTGCGGCGTTTTTTGCGAAGTATGGAATCAAAGTAAAATCCTTGGCAGATATTCGGAAAAATATTACAATTGAAGAAACAGGTAGTACTTTTAAAGAAAATGCGTTGATAAAAGCACACACTGTGTGTAAGATTTTAAAGAAACCAGTCCTTGCGGATGATTCAGGGCTTGAAGTAGCGATTCTAAATAACCAACCAGGTGTATATTCAGCTCGCTATGCTGGAGAAAATAGTAACGATTTCTTAAACAATCAAAAACTATTGTATATGTTAAGAGGGGTGCCTGATAAGTTAAGAAAAGCTCGTTTCGTCTGCGCATTAGCATTAGTATATCCTAAGGGCAAAGAAATTGTTGTGGAAGGTGTATGTGAAGGTTATATATTAGAAGCAATGCGTGGTACTAATGGTTTTGGTTACGATCCGCTGTTTTATGTGCCAGAATTAGGAAAAACATTCGCAGAATTAACGGAAGAAGAGAAGATGAAAATTAGCCATCGGGGACGAGCCCTTATGCAATTGGAGAAGGTGTTAGAAGATGTCAAAGATAGTGGTAGTAAGTGATAATCACGGCTTAACAAAAGAATTAGAAGAAATTTATCATCGCCATAAACATGAAACAGAGGTTTTCCTTCATTGTGGCGATAGTGAAATGGATGAGAATCATCCAATCTTAAAACCATTCAAAACCGTAAATGGTAACAGTGATGATTATGCCTTTCCCCATGAATATATCATCGATGTTGATGATAAAAGAATATTATTAATTCATGGTCATTTTCATAGTGTTAAATATGATTTACATCCACTCCATCACTATGCCAAGTTGCGGGGAGCAGACATAGTCTTTTTTGGACATACCCATTATCCATCAGTAGATATGATTGATGGTATCCTTTTTGTGAATCCTGGTAGTATCTTAGCTAATCGGGGTACAAGAGGAAGAAGTTATTGTGTAGTTGATATTAATGGCAAAGAGGTAGAAGTTACTCATTTAGATGTTATGACTGGTAATTTATATCCTGTACCATCTGAATAATCTAGCTATAGCAAAATATAATAAAAAGTAGCGTATACAATAACTGACAACTGATAAAAAACCCTTTACAAAATAAAAAAGTTTGGTTATAATACATAGTGCAAGTTTGGTGATTATATCGAGGAGGAAACACCTGTTCCCATTCCGAACACAGAAGTTAAGCTCCTCAGAGCCGATGATAGTTGACGCGAAAGTAGGACGTTGCCAAACTTGCATTATTTATGCGGGCGTAGTTCAATGGTAGAACCTCAGCCTTCCAAGCTGATGATGAGGGTTCGATTCCCTTCGCTCGCTCCAATAATAATTTCATAGATTAATATTATCAGGTACGGTAATGGAGGAATACCCAAGTGGCTGAAGGGGTTGGCTTGGAAAGCTAATAGGCCCTTAACGGGGCGCAGGAGTTCGAATCTCCTTTCCTCCGCCATTTTTCTCTTTTTATCTTTACTTGGAGGAATACCCAAGTGGCTGAAGGGGCTTGCCTCGAAAGCAAGAAGGTCGTTCATAAACGGCGCAGGAGTTCAAATCTCCTTTCCTCCGCCATCTTTTATTTTTGGAGTCATAGCTCAGCTGGGAGAGCATCTGCTTGACGTGCAGAGGGTCGGGGGTTCGAGTCCCTCTGACTCCACCAGTTGGGATCATAGCTCAGTTGGGAGAGCGCATGGCTGGCAGCCATGAGGTCAGGGGTTCGAGCCCCCTTGGTTCCACCATATTAGCACAACAGTGTTGATACAATAGTATCGACCTTATAGAATACGAAAATAGGGAGAATTGATATGATCCCCTTAAAGTAGACAGTACTAAAAAATAAAATGTACTATCTACAGAAAGGGGATTTTTCATTTGGGAAGAAAAGCTAAGTTAAGTAAAGAAATGAAGTTAAGAATAGTTCAAGAATATTT
>JAAYWZ010000122.1 GCA_012516175.1 Bacilli bacterium | reverse complement strand
ATTTTGTACCAAGAGGGTGGCAACTGGTCCACGACCTTTATCCAATTTCGCTTCAATTACTGTACCTGATGCTAAACGGTTGGGGTTAGCTTTTAACTCATTTATTTCCGCAACGAGATTAATCATTTCTAGTAATTCGGCGATACCCTGTTTCTTAAGTGCAGAGATATTACAATAAATGGTATCGCCACCCCAAATCTCGGGTAATAATCCTAAGGCTGATAACTGCTGCATCACACGATCAGGGTTAGCGTGTGGTTTATCAATTTTATTTACCGCAACGATAATAGGTACTTTGGCAGCCTTAGCATGGTCAATCGCTTCTTTAGTTTGAGGCATAACACCATCATCAGCAGCTACTACGAGGATACAGATATCCGTTACTTGCGCACCACGTGCCCGCATAGCTGTAAAGGCTTCATGACCAGGAGTATCAATGAAGGTAATCCACTTACCATCATGTTGGACCTGATAAGCACCGATATGTTGCGTAATCCCACCAGCTTCTGTTTCAACCACATGGCTATGGCGAATCGCATCGAGAAGGGTGGTTTTGCCATGGTCTACGTGACCCATAATGGTGACTACAGGTGGTCTTGTAACTAGATCTTCAGGTTTATCTTCAATAATAATTTTTTCAAATTCCGTTTTATCGGTAAAACGTTCATCTTTCAACTCATAGCCAGCTTCATTAGCTAGGAGTTCAACTGTGTCACGGTCTAGTTTTTGGTTGACTGTTGCCATGACACCGAGCATCATTAAACTTTTAATGATTTCTGCAGGACTCTTCTTTAATTGTTCAGCGATAATCCCGACAGTTATATCTTCATTATAATAGATAACCTTGGCATCATCTGCTTCTTGAGCAGTAGGAATGTTGGACACCCGTTCATCTTTAACTTTCTTTACTTTGTTTTGATTTGAACCCTTTTTCTTCTTTCGTCTTTCATCTTTTTGGAACTCTGATTCCCAATAATCATTTTCTGTATTTAATTCTTGATTTTTAATATCATGCTCAAAAAAATCTTCTAAGAATGCGATTTGTTCATCTGTTAATACACTAGTATGATTAAGATCGCGATATCCTTGTTTTGTGAGCGCGTTAATGATGTCCTTGTGATGGATGTTATACTTCTTCGAAAACTCATGGACACGCATAATTTTCACCTCATTTCAAAATTTTTGCGATTAGTCCTTTCGCAAAACCAGTATCAGTTATTCCCACCGCAACACGATTAGCCTTGCCAATCGCATGGGAAACATCCTGAATCATTCCATATTCGATACACTGGATACCATAGAAGGCACATTTATCGAAATACTTCTTTTTTGTGTTGTCACTAGCGTCACTTGCGACGATAACTAACTCCACTTTTTTAGCGCGGATATGATATATAATATTGTCTTCGCCAGTGACTACTTTACCAGCACGATGAGCTAAACCTAGATGTTTTAACCAATCGTTCATCTTAACTTTCCTTTGCCTCTGCCATTGCTAATAATTCATCATAAATAGTTTCTGGTACTTCGATTTCTAAATGACGGTCCAGTACTCTAGTCTTCTTAGCTTTTAAAATAACGTCTTTATTTAATAAGAGATAAGCACCACGACCGTTCTTTTTACCAGTTGGGTCAACAAATACTTCATTTTCTTTATTACGAACAATCCTAATTAATTCTTTTTTAGGGTAATTCTCATTAGTAACCACACATTTACGCATCGGAATTTTGCGTTGTTTCATCTTAAATCACCCCTATCAACTAGTATTTTACGCCTAACTTATGTGCATCCTTGACTGATTTGATATCAATTTTCCAACCTGTTAATTGATGGGCTAAACGGGCATTTTGTCCTTTCCGACCAATCGCTAAGGATAATTGGTCATCGGGTACAACTACTAATGATTGTTTATTCTTTTCATCGAGAACTTTTACCGCAACTACCCGTGCTGGTTGTAAGGCGTTAGCTATTAATTCTTTAGGGTCACTACTCCAAAGTGCTAAATCAATCTTTTCACCCTTTAATTCTTTAATCACTTCATTAATTCTTGCTTGATTTGGCCCAATGCAAGCACCAATGGGATCAACATTCTCATCATAACTCTTAACTAGAACTTTAGAACGGTCACCTGGATCACGCGCTATTGCTTTAATTTCCACGATGCCATCGTTAATTTCTGGGACTATTTCTTCTAATAAACGTTTAACTAAGATAGGTGTTGTGCGGGAGAGGAAGATGATGGGTCCCTTTGTCGTTTTTTCAATTCTCGTAAGGACAACTTTAATCCGTTCTTCCGAATTAAAAGTATCTTGCGGTAACAACTCTTTCATCGGAAGAATCCCATCAGTACCAGTTAGTTCAACATAAATGTTTTTATCATCATGACGTATCATCTTTGTTGTGATTAATTCTTCCACACGGTCCTTATATCTATTGTAGACGATCTCCCGTTCAGCTTCAATTACTGCTTGTAATACCCGTTGTTTTGCAGCTTGAATCGCAATGCGACCAAAATTCTTGGGCGTAACTTCAACATCTACTACATCACCAATTTTAGCATTCTTATTAATCTTATGCGCTTCTTCATATGTGATTTCATTAGTGGGATTATTAACTTCTTCCACAACGGTTTTTTTAGCGTAAATACCGATTTTCGCGGTATTTTCGTCTATTTCTACTGATACTTCGCCACTATCTTTACCAAAATGTTTACGATAAGCGGAAATAATACCTTGTTTAAATGCTTCGAGAACGACATCACGAGGTACACCTTTATCTTTTTCGATGATGTTCAGTGCTTCAAAAAACTTTTTGCCATTCACTTTATCCCTCCTCAAAACTTAATTGCTAGGCGTATTTTGGCAATTTGGTCATAATTAATATTTACCGTTTTAGTAACGGTTTTATCACGATATTGTAAAGTCAATGTTTCTCCATCGAAGGCTAGTAGATCACCTTCATATACAGTACGATTATTGATGGGTTCCTTTAATCTCACATTAACATACTTATTAATACTGCGATAAATGTCTTCCTGCGTTTTTAATGGTCGTTCCGCTCCAGGCGAAGAAATCTCGAGAATGTATTCAGCTTCGATAGGATCTGTTTCATCTAGTGCACTGCTGATACGTTCACTGATTATAGCACAATCATCAATATCAACACCATTTTCACTATCAATCAAGAAACGTAAAATGCGGTTTTTACCTTCTTTAACATATTCTACATCGACTAAATAATAACCCATATCTTCAATAATGGGTTTACCAATCGCTGTCACGATATTTATTAGTTCTGACAAATTGTAACACCTCTACTTTAATGATAAAAGAGTGGGATTGCCCACTCTTAGTGTTTGTCTTTACTACGTTTATAATCTTACCATAAATAATAAATTTATTCAATATATATAACTTTAATTTCGAAAATAATACATAATAATTCCTGAGGCAACCGCCACATTTAAACTTTCGGCTTTTCCACTCATTTCAATCAAGATGTTTTCATCAGTCATGTTTAAATATTCAGGATTAACACCCTTAGCTTCATTGCCTAGAATAAATGCCATGTGCTTTTCAGGCTTAATTGAACTTAAACTTGTACCAGTTAAACTAGTACCGTATACTTTCACTCCTAATCCTTTAAGTTCACTTATTGCTTCACCTAAATCTTTACGTAAAATCTTTACCCGTAAGATGGCACCTTGAGTACTTCTAATCACTTTAGGATTATATACATCCACTGTTTCCGTATTTAAAATGATTCCATCGAAATTAAAAGCATCAGCTGTTCTGATTATTGTACCTAGATTACCAGGGTCTTGGATATTATCGACTAACAATACTCTATTATAATTAGATAAGCTACCAATATTCGGTTTACGACATAATCCAATTATTCCTTGGGGCGTGACAGTATCACAAATCTTTTCCATAACTTCTTTAGAAACATACTGATGCTGATACTTCTCGTACTCTTTATATTTCTCATCACTGATTAATACTTCGACTAATAAACCTTCTTTTATGGCCTCAGATACTAAATGTTCGCCTTCAACCACAAATAATCCTAAGGTATCTCGCTCTTTTTTTGATTGAACTAACTTAGTGTATTGTTTTACTAAGTCATTTTTAAGTGAAGTAATCATGTTATCACCTATAGATAAATTCAGGATAACTTGCTTCTAATAACCGTTTTATGACAGGACAAACTGGTTTAATCTTCTTATCCTTAGTCTTACTAAATTCCGTAAAGTATTCAACGAGCTTTTGGGCATAACCCTTGCCGCGTTCCGTTTCATCAACAAAAATATAACTACCAATTATTTTGTCTTCTTGCTCATCATAAAGGATATATCCAATCCTTTTATCATTAACAACTAAATATATATATTTATCCGTTACTTCAAACATCAGCTCACTCTTTCTAATTAATAGTTAATATAAGTATACCATAAGTAAAGAAGATTAGAAAAGAATAAACAAAGGGGGAAAAATAAAAAGAGGTAACATCCTCTTTTTAAACATACTCATTAATCACAATCTCCTTCGGTAAACTTTGAGGTATAAACACTACTTGGGCAGGTTTGATTAACTTGGCGATTAGATCAGCTGTCATGATGAGTTCATAGATATTGTGGTTACTAGCAATTTCAATTTCTACATCTTGATGGTAGAGTTCCCATCGCTTTTTTTCATAATTGTAGATAATCCGTAACTTAATCATCATCTCACCTCGCACATAAGCATACTATATTATCCCTAATAAAAATGTCAAATTCTGGCTATTAACTAAAATATCTTATTTTCATTTCGCATACATTCCCATGCCCTCTTATATTGCTCAAGACATTCCTGATAATAACCGTTAGCTTCATAAATGTTAGCCAGTTCAACATAACTTTTAATAAGCATATCCTGATTATAGTTATTACAAAAAAAAGGAATGATGGTGGTATTATAGAACTTTACTATTTCATTTAGCGATTTCGGCTTATTAAATTGGTAGTTATAGTATTTTAAGTAAAAATCACGTTCAGGGTGGTGCCAATCCTTTTTGGTTACAAACTCATAATAATAACGAGCTGTTTCAACATTATTAACCTTAAGATATAAATCAATCAGTTCTATATAAATATTGAAAGCAAAATGTTGATCCTCAATGATATAACTGGTTAGTTCTTTGAGAATCTTTTCGCTATTTTGATAATCGCGCAGCCTTTTATATGCTTGCGATAAGTTAAACTTAATTTGCATTTCCAGTTCTTGCAGATTTGAACAACTTGTGATTTTTAGACACTCTTGATAGATACTCACAGCCCGTTCAGGTAACAACTTTATTAACACTTCAGGATTTAGTGATCTAGCACAAACATAATAGTATAGATTATGATCTCTTTGATATATCTCACTTGCCTTTAATGAATAGACAATACTTAAATGTGATTGATTAAGTTTGGCTAAAGCATAAGCATACCGAAATAATAAACTTCCTCGTTCAATCTGCATGTGTTTCTGCAAAAGTAAACCATACTGCAGATATTTAGTGGCTAAAATAAATTCGCGCTTAATGATGTAATATAATCCAAGATATTCAAGGAACAATAGTAATTCTTCATTAGTCATATAATTTTGTTCAGCATAAAGGACTTTTACCAAATTTTCTAAGTCAATCATGTTCTTGTTGTATACCTTATAAATAAACTCATAGAGTCTCTTATTAAGATTCTCATGACCTAAAACTAAGGCAAATGATTTCTCCATTTGTACTTTATTGCGAAAATCAAGGGCATCAAGAAACATCTTGATGATACGACTACTTTCCTCATCATAATCGTTTTTAAAACAACATGGTACAGGTTTATTCAATTTCTTAAAAATCTTATTAATATATGTGTCAGAAGGATTAACCTTATTATTTTCAATCCGACTATAATATGACACAGAACATATACCCCTACATACCAACTCTTGTTTTAAACCTTGCCTAATCCGTTCTTTCTTAATGTATTCTCCTAAGAAATTAGTTTGATAATTTTGGTGTTTAATACGATATAATACGATCCTTTCCGAAATGCTGGTATTCATAATTAACCTCCCATTATCATTTTAACAAATCTCAAGCTTATCCTTAATATTTCTTTTTTGCGCAAATTATCTTTAAAGTTTTACTTCTCGCTTCTATAGTCTTATGATGTATATAGTCTACATTTTGTCAGAGCATTGTGCAAAAAAATAGGCAAAAAGTTGAATTTGTCTAACCAACTTTTTGCCTATTATCATTATTTGCGCAAAACAGCGTTATAATTCTTTTCTAAATGGTTAATGATCGCATCGTATACCGCATTAACCTCTTCATCTGTTAAAGTCTTTTCTTTATCCTCGAATGTTAAAGATAACGCTACTGATTTCTTGGTCTTTTCGATATGTTCACCCTGATAAACGTCAAAGACTTCTACTTGTTTTAAAATACCCTTACCTTTTTCTTTTACAGCACTAACAAGCGTAGCACTAGTCAATTCTTTATCGACTACGACCGCAATATCTCTTTGGACAATAGGGAATTTAGAAATAGGATTATATCCTAATGTTTCTATTTCAAGTTGTAAGAGAGGTTCTAAATTTAACTCAAAGACATAGGTTTCTGTAACATCAAACTCATTTATGGTATGAGGATGCACAGCACCAACAACACCAATTATTTCTCCATCAAGGAGAATGTTGGCAGTTTTACCTGGATGATAGTCTTTTTGAGGTGTAGTATTTTGGACAAATTTAATCTTTGGTAAAACTCCCAACCTTTCAAAAATATTTTCTAAGATGCCTTTGACATAGAAGAAATCAACCTTAAATGCGGCTTTTTGCCATTGTGATTCAACTACTTCTCCTGATAAGGCACCACTTAATAATAATTCTTCCTTAGGGTTATTACCATCAAAATAATAACGATTTCCCACTTCAAAAATGAACACATCTTCCCATTTACGGGCTTGATTGTAACTTACTACTTGTAAGAGGTGCGGTAATAAACTAAAGCGCATGACACTTCTATCTTCACTCATAGGATTTCTTAAACTAATCGGCTGGTATGCTTTATCAATGAAATATTGATTAAGAGCTGTGCTTGTGAGAGAATAAGTCATCACTTCTGTTAAACCGCTGCTTAATAATACCTGCTTTATGAGTCTAAGTTGCTTTTGTTTATGTGTTAAACTACCACTTGTACTCATCTTTGGTAAGGTTAGTTCTAGATGTTCATATCCATGAATCCGAATTATTTCTTCAATTAAATCTTCAGGAATAGTAATATCATTTCTTCTGGTCGGCACACTCACAGTAAAGGTTTCTTCTTCTAGTTCATACGGGAATTGTAGACGATATAAGGTGTCACTTACGATTTCTTTACTTAGGCTAATACCTAATACATCATTAACCTTTTGAAGTGGTAATTTAATAACAACTGGTTGTTTTTTACTAGTTTCCGCATATGCTAGAGTATCATCAATTTGTCCATCTGCCAGTTCAACTAATAATTCTGCTGCCCTTTGTAAAGCTAGCAAGGTTCTTTCGGGGTCTACTTGTTTTTCAAAGCGAATACTTGATTCACTTCTTAATCCTAACCGTTTATATGTATTTCTGACTGCTAAAGGATTAAAGACCGCACTTTCTAATAAGACATCAGTTGTATTATCATCAATTTCAGTATTTTGACCTCCCATTACACCAGCAAGCGCAATCGGTCTCATACCATCAGTGATTAACAAATCTGTATCTACTAATTCTCTTTCAATACCATCTAACGTTACGATAGTTTCGCCATTATGGGCATTACGGACGATAATTTGGCTAGCTTGTAACTTATTTAAATCAAAAGCGTGTAAAGGTTGTCCAAGTTCCATCATCACATAGTTTGTAATATCAACAACGTTATTAATTGGTCGCACACCACATGCAATTAAAGCTGATTGGAGCCAATCCGGGCTTCTTCTAATTTTAACACCCTTGACTTTTTTCGCATAGTACAAGGTGCAATCTTTGCTTTGAATTTGAACTGTAAAGTTTTTATCAACAGTAAATGAAGGTTTTTGCTTATCTAGTTTTACTGGTCGATTTAAAATCGCACCAATTTCATAAATTAAGCCATACATCGATAGGCAGTCACTGCGATTTGGTGTAAGACTTAATTCAAATACAGGTTCATCAAACCCTAAATAACTAAGTGCATTAGCACCAACTGGTGCATCTTCAGCTAACACGACAATTCCATTTTGGAATTCTTGGGGGATGAGTTTATTTTCAATTCCGAGTTCTCTTAATGAACAAATCATCCCATTGGATTCAACACCACGTAATTTCGCTTTTTTAATCTTTATACCACCTGGTAAGTGCGCACCGATTTTAGCTACTACGACTTTTTGTCCCTTAGCGACATTGGGAGCCCCACAGACGATTTGTTCAGTTGTATCACCTAAATCGACTTGACAGACACTTAATTTATTTGCTTCAGGATGTTTCGTTTTTTCTAAGACATGCCCAACTACTAAGTTAGTTGCTTCTGATAATTTAAAAATACCTTCTACTTCGATGCCTGCCAATGTTAGTTTAGTTGCTAGTTCTTCAGGCGTTATATCACTTAAATCAAGGTATGATTTTAACCATTTCCACCATAGTAACACTATTAACACCTCCTATAATGTACGATTGAATTGATGATTGAACCGTAAATCATTGGTGTAGAATTGTCTAATATCATCAATACCGTACTTTAAGATCGCAATTCGTTCAGGACCCATACCAAACGCAAAACCTTGGTACTTATCAGGATCAAATCCTCCCATGCGTAAAACATTAGGATGCACCATACCCGCACCTAAGATTTCAATATAGCCTGTATGTTTACACATTGGGCAACCCTTACCTAAACACTTAGCACAAGTAACATCAACCTCAACACTTGGTTCTGTGAAAGGAAAGAAGGATGGACGGAAGCGAATTTCCCGTTCTTCACCAAACATCTTTTTCGCAAAATATGCTAAAGTACCTTTCAAATCACTCATGGTAATCTTCTCATCAATCACTAAACCTTCAATTTGTACGAATTGATGGGAATGGGTGGCATCATCATCATCGCGACGATATACTTTACCTGGACAAATAATCTTAACTGGACCTTGGCCTTTATACTTCAACATGGTCCGAGCTTGGACAGGTGAAGTATGCGTTCTTAAAAGTAAATCTTCTGTAATATAAAAAGAATCTTGCATATCACGAGCAGGATGCCCTTTAGGAAGGTTTAACATTTCAAAGTTGTAGTAATCACTTTCTACTTCCGGACCTTCAGCAATCGTATAACCCATACCTAAGAAGATATCTTCTATTTCTGTGATAACTTGTTGTGTTAGATGAGCGATACCTAGAGGTTTTTTCCGACTTGGTAAAGTAACATCAATTTTTTCCGCTTCGAGTTTCCTTTTTAATTCTTCTTCTTGTAGACGACTTTCTTTTGCTTCTAAAGCTTCCGTTATCATATTTTTTGTATCATTCGCAAGTTTACCTAATGCTTTTCGCCCTTCTTCATCTAAGTCTTTCATGACTTTCATCGCTTCTTGAATTGGACCTTTTTTTCCTAGATATTTAATGCGCACTTCATTTAGTTCACGAAGATCAGCACAGTTACTAATCTCAGCTAGCGCTTGTTTTGCGATTTCATGTAAATCAGCCATTAGCTCACCTTTCCTTTCTTAAAATAATAAAAACGTCCTTAAAGATAAGGACGTTTATAAACGCGGTACCACCTTAATTGTAAGTAATCGGGGAATTACTTACCACTCAACCATGATAACGGATAAACCGGGTGTGATTAGCACCACTCCGAAGGTGAATTCATTAGCCCTAGTTATAAGTATACTTTCAGTCACGGTATACTCTCCCTGGATAACCGGTGTCTAACTACTACTCCTTCATCAACGTGTTAAGTTATATACGTCATCAATTATACTTCATCTTTTTGGTAAAATCAAGAATTAACAGCCACCACAATGGATATCTTGACAGACGTTTTCTTGGGAACAGGTGTAGCGTGGTACATAATGATGACGATAAATAGTGTGGTTTACAATGTGGGTATGGATTGGGCAAATGTGGCATACATCCCGCACCTGATAGCGATGAATAACACGACATTTAGGTGTTGGCTCAGGGAGGGGACAACAACCTTGTGGACGTTGATAATACACTCTCTTCACCCCCGTAAAGATATGAGTCATTATTATACTATGATACTTCCGTAATTCTCCCTATAATAAATGCCCCATTCTTAAAAACTATTTAACTTCTTTTTGAGTTCTTTATAATTAGGACAAACTTTTTCTAAACAAGCATAGAACTTCTTACTATGATTATGCTCAATAAAGTGCACTAGTTCATGATAAATGACATACTTGATTAAATCAATTTCATATTTCATCAACTGGCTATTTAAGCAAATCTGATCTTTCGTGTAGTAACAAGTTCCAAAACGCCTTCTCATCTTTCTTATAACGAGTTTCGGGGGTAATTTATGATAATATTTATTAAACTCTTTTAAACATTCAGTTAATAACTGAGGAAACAGTATCTCTGCTTCCTTTTTATAAACTTTTTCAATAGTTTTATCAATATCATAATTACTTACAATATAAAAGGTGTCTTTCGTCTTTTCAATAGTAAATTTCCTGCCTGGTCTTATAACCAATTCATAGATTTTCCCTAAGTATCTAAATTGGTTATCTAATAACTTCTGACTTTTTTGCTTATTAAGAATTTTCAATATCTTATTGGCGTTTAAAATGAGTAATCTTTCAATATCTTTATCTAGCATAAAAAAATGGGTATTAACAACGATATTACCTTCAACTACTTTAATATAAGTGTTTTTATTATTTTTCCGATTGATGATTACTTTTATACGTTCTTGATTAAGTTCAATTTCTTTTAATTCTTTTTTCATCTTATCCCTCAATGCATAAGAAATCGGAATGCTAACATACTATAATTAGGAGGTACAGATATGGATATCAATATTCGTAAGGCAGTGCTCCAAAATATGCATAAATCAACTTTTGAAGATGTACAAGACACCATTGATGATGCAATTCAAAGTGGTGATGAAAAGATTCTCCCAGGCTTAGGTGTCTTATTCGAAGTGTTATACAATAATAGCGATGCAAATGGGAAAAAAGCTATTATTGAAAAAATTGTGCAAGGTTTACAATAATGTTTAAACCAACATATCGCTTGATATGTTGGTTTTTATTTTAATCCTAACTCTTCATATACTTCCATGAGTAAATCAGGTCGGTCAGTAATGATACCATCAACACCCATCTCTATTAATTGCTTCATATCTTCTTTGTCATTTACTGTCCAATAAATAACAGCCATATTATGCCGATGAGCATCGTTAATTACATATTGTTTGACGAGATTAGTATAATACTTGTCCTCAGTTTCATCATAGGTAGTTAATTGATTTCTAATAAATGTTGGAACTTTTTCGATTAATGCCCTTTGACTATTATCTAGATCATCTTTAATGGGAATAACTAAGGCACCATCTTGAGGACGATAGAAGAAATCTAATCTAAAGAAACTAAAGAGGACAAATTTAAGGGTTTCTTTAACAGCGGTAGAAGTCATAAGGTTACTTTTTTCTTTAATTAGTTTGGTAACACCATCATCAAAAGACGCAATCATGACTCTATTTTCCATCTTTTTGTCTTTAATTACTTGAATAAGGGTATTAACCGCTAATTCCATGGTTTCCTTACCGCTATTTGCTTCTGTATCTTTGATTTCAATTAGATATAACATCTCAGGATAAGTATCAAAGAGATAATTCAAGGTTGCTGGAACTAACTCATCCTTAATTTCATTATAATTTGCCAGGTTTTTTCCAAAATCCGAAGATTTAAAGCGATTTTCCACCTCAGCTAAAGTTAAATCTCTAACTCTTTCATTATACCCTGTTAAGCGTGTTAAGGTTACATCATGATGGCTGATGAGATAACCATCTTTAGTCAAAACTAGATCTACTTCGAAAACATCATAGCCATCTTCATTTAATCTACGAAAAGCGTATTTTGTGCTTTCAGGGTATAATTCCTTCGCTCCCGCATGGGGAATTATCAGTGGCCTTTTACCTTTCTCGACAATCCACTGGTTTTCACCTTGATATTCTGGAGCAATCGGAATTACTTCTAAAAAAACTAATACTCCGATAATTATCAGAATAAATAATAATATTGACTTAAGGACACGCATCTATATCACCCACAATAAACTCAATTTTTTTTATTATAACATACATAAATAAAAATGGCATATCGAATTATGCCATTTTTAATTTCTTACCATTCGTAAGTGATTTTTTGGACTACTTCGTTATTCAAACGCTTAATAACTTCGACAATGAGTTTAACCGCATTTTCAAAATCATCACGATGGATAATTGAAGCGTTACTATGGATATAGCGGCTTGGTATACAAATACCAAGTGATGGTACACCTTGATGAGTAGTATGAATCGCACCACTATCTAAACCGCCACCTGCAATCGCTTCAAACTGATAAGGAATATTTAACTCATCTGCGACTTGTAAAACAAACTCTCTAAAGCCACGATGACCTACCATCGATGCATCATATAAGACGATTTGTGGTCCCTTGCCTAATTCACCAGTTGCAGCATCACCTACACCAGGTGTATCTCCAGCGATACCAACGTCGGTGGCGATACATAAATCAGGATTTAACATGAATCCACTTGTTCTCGCACCTCGTAAACCTACTTCTTCTTGAACAGTACCTACGCCATAAACTGTCGCTGCAATTTCCTGACCTTTTAATTGTTTCAAGACTTCAATCGCAATTGCACAACCAATACGATTATCCCAAGCTTTCGCTAACATATATTTTTCATTAGCGAGAGTCCGGAATTCACAGAAGGGAACGATCATATCCCCAGGTTTAATACCAAGTTTTTCTACTTCTTCTTTGTCTTTGACACCAAGGTCGATAAACATATCTTTGATTTCTACTGGTTTTTTACGATCATCAGCTGATAAAATATGTGGTGGTTTCGAACCAATAACACCATGGAAGCATTCACCTTTACTATTTACCACTACGACTTGTTGAGAAAGCATTACTTGGTTCCACCAGCCACCCAAAGTTTGAAACTTTAGGAAGCCTTTATCAGTTATTTTTGTGACCATAAATCCAATTTCATCTAAGTGGCCACAAACCATAACCCGTGGACCATTTTCTTTACCTTTTAGAGTGCCAATAATGGAACCTAAATTATCATAGGTAATTTCATCCGCGTAAGGTTCTAAGTATTTACGCATTACTTCACGTGCTTCGCGTTCATTACCAGGAACACCTTTTGCTTCGGTCAATTCTTTTAACATCACTAAAGTTTGATCCATAATTTTCCTCCTTATTGCGTTGATAATATTATACTAAGTAAAAAGTGAATAATCAATTATTAAGAAAAATAAAATAAAGTCAGGAGCACTGCCTTTATTTTATGTATATAGGCTTTAGTTTATGTCCAAACTAGGGCGTTTTTCTTCTGGCTCCTCAATGACTTTAGGATTAATTTGGTCTTCAATCTTCTTGGGATCTTCGATAACTTCTTTTTCTTCTTCCTTCTTTTCCAAATAATCTTGCATCTTTAATGCATTTACTTTTTGGATACGGAAATTATTATAACCATTGTAAGTACGATAACTAAAGAATGCGACTAATAATAATGAGATGATGATTAAGAATAGCGCAATCTTCTCAGAAGTTAACTTATTGGTTAAGAGGAATAAGAAACCAAAGGAGATGAAGAGCACATTAACGATGAAACCAATGACATCGTGTAACTCGTAACGCTTAGCAGTGGTCCAGAAATGTACGATACCACGAATCCAAAGCAGTAAGCCGACAAGACGACTGTAAGTAAAAATGTCTTTATCGCCTGCTTCAAGGAGTTTCGGAGCCATGAATAGTAGTAGAGCGCCAACGACAAGGAAAATCAACATCTCTGAAAACATGACAAGGAGATAATCCTTTTCGTGACGGTTAGCAAGTATTGGTTTTATCCGCATAAGCGTAAAGAATAACACACCAATACCTGTCAACCTAACAACTAAATCGTTGACCTCATCCTTGTAAATAAGCATTAAAACAAAGGCGACTAACATGAGTAATGCGCCTAAACCATCTAAAGCCCAAAAATAATCTTTAAACTTAATTTTTATTTTCATCATTAACCTCCTCTAGGTTATTTTTCTTAAACATTTGTAATATGTAACTGATAAAAAATAGTACACTAATCTCTTCGATAGCGAAGATGCCCCCGAAGATACCATATAACTCGAGTTTGCGGAAGTAACTCCTTCCAAAACTATCAAAGAGCGTTTTGATTTGCTTAGCGTCCATGGAGCTAACTTCTCGAATAGTAACTTCTTTAAAGTCTACTGCCCTTAAGAGATCAAAGATATTCGCTTTGATGGCATCATATGTCGCATTGATGATGTCAGTTAAAAAGCGATAATTTAACTCTCCATCAACGAGTTTTTCAAAGTTTGTGGTAGTTGAAATATATAAATCGTTAATTGTTTCTTTGAGTACATCTTCTACATTCAAATCGATAGTTAGTTTTTTAATTAATTGACGAAGATCTTGTTTCAAATAGAGGTCATCAAAGAGTTCATTTAATGGTAGAACTTTTAGATGATTAAACATCACATCTACGAGTTGTAACATGTTCCGTTTTAGGAAGTCATTTTCATTAAGTTTAACCAGCAATCGTTTGACTAAATCTTGAATATCTTCATCAGTGATACCGAGGGTTAAATTCCGCACCCGGTTTTGCATGATTTCTCTTGTGATAAACTTATTAACTAATAACGAGATATCATTAGTAATATGTTCTTTTCTTAAACTTAATTGCTTATAGCAACCATCATTTACTAAATCAATGATATCTTTAAACTTAATGACAATATCATGAGTATCGTCAATTTCAAATAAATCAAAGATGATTTTCGTGTTAATTTCATAGAAATAATTCATTACCACATGGATAAATCTCCGTGTCTTAATTTCGATTTCTTTTGAATCAAAGACCGAACTCAAGAAGTTTTCTAATTCTTCTTTTCTTAATTCTAGTCTTGCATCTTTTAAGCGCATTTTACCTAGTTCATCGAAGAAATTCTTGAACTCATTCGTGAGCATATCAATCTTATTAGAGATAAAGGCTGGTAAGCGATGTTCGATAATCCGATATACCGTTTCTTTTATTAGTCTATCACCATTAATGGCTTTATAACCCACCTGTTGCACAACAGTTAACTGTTCTATTACCCTTTTTGTGACAGAATCGGTAATTTCATCACGATTTTCATATAACCACTTAACAACTGTTTCATTAATGCGCTCTAAAATGGTTTCCATGTTATAATTAACTAGTTCGATGAATCTACCACCGAACAACTCATCAATGCTGTCGTTATTATTTAAGATTGCGGTGATTTCATTTATGACATAATTTGATAATGAGCGTTGCTTGTCCCTGTCAAATAGATAACGGGAAAGTAATCCATATAAGAAGTTTTCTAAACCTGCTTTAGCATTTTCAGAAAGGACATTGTTTAATTTCTGGCTAATGATTTTATCGATAAATGCTTTATTATTTAATATTAGTTCTTCTAGATAGTTTGTGGTATTAAAACGCTCGATAAACTTCTTTAACTCAACCTCAATTAGATTATTAATCTTACTTTCAACCGTATTGATTTGTAGATCTTCAGATATTTCCTTAATTGTTTTACCTGATTTTAACTTATTTGCGATAAAGTTGGTGATAAAATCAATGGATTGATTAATCTTATCAGTAAAGATATCCGCTAAGAGTTCACTAAAGATTTCCGTTTCCACATTTTGCAGGTTGAGTCTTAGTACTTCATCAGTTAGTTTGGAAGCTAACATATGATTATTATCACTTAGATAACGGATTATATATAAAGTTGCAAGTCGTGTTACTTTATCGCTTTGTTCATATAAATAAGTTTTTAATACTTTGTAGTCTTCTTTTTGAATATTAGTTATAAATGCCTCTTTGAGAGGTTTTTCATTTTTCAAAATCATATTGTTGATACTAGTATCACTCAAGAGGTTATTACTAATCACATTCCCCATTGCCCTAGCTAAGACAGGGATTTGTTTGGGAATAACTCCTTGGAACCTTTTAATTCCGAAAACGGGTTTATATGGCCTAAAAATGAAGAAAATCGCAATCACATTAGTTAAATAACCCACCAATGCGTAGATAGCCATATTAGGTAACATTAACTTAAACTGATTCCAATTAAAGAGAGTATTATGTCCTAAAACATAGCCTTGATAATAACCTAGGAAGATTCCAACGATACCACCCATAATAGCCCCGAGAATTGTCAACGGTTTTAACTCTTTACCCATGAACTCTTGCATGAGTTCAAGTACTTCTTCATTACTGAAACTCTTGATATTGTTTTCAATTACCCGGGCGATATTACCTTCTAAGATGTTACTTAGGCCATTATCAAGATAATTGAGTATGGCATTAACAATATTTTCACTTAGGTTATCTATAGAGTTAATTTGTTTAAATAAATCATGGATATTATAATGCCGATAATCATCGATTAAATTGCGTAAACTCTTAACAATAACATCGATGATAACTTCACTCTTAAAGGCTTTAGTGTGTTCCTTTTTAAGGACATCACCAACATTATGCCCTAAGAAATAGTTTTCGAGGTTCTTATAAATAATATCCGCGATTTCCGTTTCATTCTTATGTAACTGATTATTGATACCTTCTTGGAAACGTGCTGCATAATCACTTACACGGGATTCAATAATGAAGGTACTAATAGGCATGTTCGCAATACTTCTTAGTGATTGACTAATCCTTTGTTTAATAAAATTCAAGATATCCTCATTATAAATCATCTGTTTGGTAATTACTGTGACAGTAAGATTATTCACAAATGGTTTCAGATTTAACTTAATGAGATCATTAATTTTCTTGTTGAGAAAATCGCTATGCTCAATATCTTTAGATAAATATCGTTCACATAAGAAGTTTAGTACGCGATGAACTTGACTAGCAATTAATTTTGCGGTGAGAATATTATTCGCTTCAAGTTCATTAATGATTGTCGCAATCGATTGTTTATGTAATAAGTCTAGCACTTGTTGACTAATGGTCATCGAGAGGTCTTCAATATCAATGCCTCTTAACATCTCTACAATCTTATTAATTATATCGTATTTTTGTGTAAAGTTTTCAATTAAGAAGAGCCTAATCGCTTGGAGAATTAATCTTCGGATTGTTTGTTGGTCATAAATAGTTTGGTCAATCGAAGATTCGATTAACTCTTCAATTTCATCTTTATGTTTTTGAATGATATCAATTAAACGGTCAATAATACCTGGTAATTGGGTTTCAAGAAACTTTTCAATCTCTAAGCGCAAATCACCAGAGAATAACTCAATAATAGGTTTATCAATTTTCTTTAAGGCAACTAATAAACCTTCACAGAACACTTCAACTGATTCGTTAGAATTGGGATTTTTCAAATAATCAACAAATAAATCATAGAGACGACTCAAACTATCATCAGAAATGAAATAGGATAATTTTTTTTCACCAATATACTTCTCCATCGTCTCCACAAAAACATCAAAGTCCAAATCACGATAGAGCTTACTTACTAAAGTGTGAATTTCGCGATCATTTTTATAGCGCATTTCATCAAAGATATCGTTTAGAAGTTCATTTAAATTATTGATAATAGTATCTGTAATACTATCACCAACGATATCTAATAAAGATATATCATTATAATTAGCATATAAATCCTTGATAATTGTTTCAGCGACCCGTTTTTCTTTGACGACTGTTAAGATTTGTTTTGTGATAGATTGTGCTAGGTTCAAAGCTTGTTCACTAGAAACAATTTCACTAACCTCGATATTCTTGCTTAATTTGACAAAAGTCTTATAGAGGTTTTCTTCAAGATACTTTTGTAAAAAGTTACATATATTATCAACGGTTTGATCAAAGCCCGGTAAATCGCCAATTTGGTCATTCTTGGTATTTTTAAAAATAATATCATTAAAAAACGCTATAACTGTATTTGATACTGCTTTTCTTAATTCTGGTTTATGGAACTGACTCTTTAAAGTGTTATGATTTATAATTTCTTTTTCAATTAATTGGGATAAATCTTTTTCCAAATTCTTACGCGTTTTGATGATTACTCCACCAAATTTTAATTTACCGATACCATATTCACGAAATAACATTTTCAGGGCGACATCATTGGTTATGTATCCTGTTAATGCTCCTGTAAAAATCATGATAAAAACATATAGTAGTTCAGGTACCTGAATCATTAACTCACCCCCAAAAAGATGAATTTTGTAAAAAAATATCTTTCATTCAATTTTAACATAAAGTAGTGATTATATCAATAAACATAACTTTTTCTCCTACATTTTACCAATCAATGATTTTGTAATGACTCCAATGGGGTGGAAAAAGTTTTTGATACTCCGAGTGAATATAACGTTCATCAATTAATAACGCTATACCTTTATCATTTTCATCACGAATGACTCTGCCAACAGCTTGAAGAACCTTATTAAATCCCGGGTAAATATAAGCATACTGATAACCCTTATGATAGACTTGATCAAAATAAGTGCGGAGTTCTTCCCGAAAAGCATCAAATGTAGGTAGACCCACGCCTACAATTATGACACCGTTTAACTTCTCTCCTTTTAAATCAATACCTTCCGCAAAAAGTCCTCCTAAAACCGCAAAACCAACAAGGTTGGTGTTACTATCATCATAGTGATTGAGGAAATGGTTCTTTTCGGTTTCTGTCATATCGGGTGTTTGTTTAATTAAAGTAATATCTGTCTCATTAATCTTCTTAAACACTTGATATACCATTTCTAAATATTGATAACTAGGAAAATACACGAGATATTTACCGCCACTTTTTATTACATCATGAATCTGGTAGGCGATTTTATATTTTGTATTTTCACGGTTATTATACTTCGTAGAAATATGCGGATTAATGTTTAATTCCAAATTTGTTTGATTGAAGGGAGATGGTAAAAAGAGTTTACGACTAGACTTATCGCCACCATATAAAGAAATATAGTAATCAAGGGGATGTAAAGTAGCTGAGAAAAAAATAGTACTAAGGACTTTACTGGTTCTAGCTTTAATTAATTCGCGGGGATTAACACAAGTAATTTGGTAATTTAATTCATCAGAAGTTCTCGTAACCCAAACAAAGAAATCAGGTGAGTAATGTTCTGCAATTTTCAAAAAATTATTTAACTCAAAGTAGCAATTTAGTAACTCTTCAGGTATTTCCTCACCAAAGTCATGTAACTTATCAAAATACTTTTCTAGTTTATCTAATAGGCTTTCGCTATTATCGATGATACTCATATCTAAATCAACATATTTTACGGCATCTTGTTTTCTTAATTGTAAATCAGTTTGATACTGTTTAAGCGTTACTATCAGACTGTTAGCGCCATTTACAACATCCTTATCATTAACATGTTCAATTATCGTATTAAATAATTTAAAATTAATGGCTATTGTATACATTCCACATACACGGTCGTACATATTATGTGCCTCATCAATTAAAAGAATTAGATTAGAAGTATCAAAATCAAAAAAGCGACGTAGGTATACTCTAATATCAAACACATAATTATAATCACAGATAATACAATCACTATATAATGAAAGCATTAATTGAAACTCAAAAGGACATATCTCGTACTTGTAAGCGTAATAAACTATACTATCATAATTAAAGTCATCTTCATGGGTATAAATATCTACTACTGCGTCATTTACTTTCTTATAGAAATCCTTAGCATACGGACAATCTTTAGGGTTACATTTGACGCAATCATTAATACAGATTTTTTCTTTAGCTGTCATTAATAGAGATTTAATTCTTAACCCACTACTTTTCCGCATTAAGTTTAGATTATCCCTAGCCACTTCTTTTATCATGGATTTAGCCGTTAAATAAAATACTTTATTTTGTTTAGTTAGGATGGATTTTAAGGCTGGAAAAAGTGTTCCTAAACTTTTGCCGATTCCTGTAGGAGCACAGACAAAAAGTGTGGTTTTATCGTTTATCGCTTCGTAAACAGCATCCATTAATTCAACTTGCCCATTTCGTAAACTCTCGTAAGGAAACTTTAACCCCTTTAGCGACTCTAGTTTATTATTTTGAAAATCTTCGATAACATCAATAAAATCTAGATACTTATTTACTACTTCATAAAAAAAGTTTTCTAATTCTTCATAAGTGTAATTCTTAGAGAAGAGTTTCTCCGCAAAAGTATTCCGATCAACATATAATACCGATATTTGCAGATTCATGGTTTTATCGATGTTCTTATAATGATAAAACATATAACCATAAAAAAGATTCTGGGCTAAGTGGTTTTTAGATGGCTCATTTTCAAGATTATCTATATACGAAGTACTTTTAATCTCGATTAGATGATAATTATTTCCTAGTTGTTCTAACATATCGATTCTACCAGCGATTTCTAACTCATAATCTCGAACTTGCGTATTTAGTCTAACAAATACTTCGTTTTGAACACCCTTACGCTTTTGCATGGTTTGATGGATAACTAAACCATCACGAAGATTATTCCGATCTTGTGTTAGAGTAGTAATATCACCTTCGCTAAAGACGAAATCGACAATCGTATGCACGGATAATGTGAGTTTTTTCACTGTAATCACCAGTTAAATCTTATCATAATTCAATAAATTAAGAAATACAGATTAAGTAAAAGCGTAAAAATAAGATACTTAAATATTATAAAACCAGTATTATGTTTTGTTTTTTAGATTATTAAATTAATATAATAAACTAATATATATATTCGAAATATACTAAAAACAATAAACCTCACATAAATACATATGTGAGGTTTATTATTAGTGATCTAAATCTTCCGTATTATTTGTTTCCCGCTCATCTTGCCAATCTTCTATTTGTCTATTATGGCGTTTACCTTTTTCTAATAAATACTCTTCTTCATCAATATTAAAATCGTTTTCTTCCGCAAATTCATGATAAAAGTCATAATCACCTGGATAAGGATTTGATATATTGCGGTAAAATTTATCATCACTACCGCGTGCTTCTCTTAATAAATCACTAATAAACACAATAAGCAGTAATAAAATGATGATTCCTAGAATGTAGTAACCCATAAATTCACCTTTCTTTTTTTGGAAATGGAATTAAATGTGCTTCTTTATATAACCATTTGATGATTCTTTGATTCTTATTTTGCAGACCTTTTACTATATAATATAAGAATCCACAAATAATTGTCCCACCAATAATAAATCCCAGAAGCATCCAATCACCCATTAATTATTCTTAACCTGTTGGGTTTTATTATGCAAAAAAGATGGCTATTCGCCATCTTTTACTGGTCGTTTATATTTACAATTCTTATTTTCACAAAGGATTTCTTTCCCATTGGTAGATAAGATGTTACCACATTCGGGACATAATTCATTTATTGGTTGATTATTAACGATATTCTTACATTTGGGATAATTGCTACACGCATAGAACTTCTTACCACGGAGTTTACCCTTTTTCGTTACCCGTTCGACAAAATATCCTTCACCACATTTCGGACACTTAACATCTAGAACTTTTGGTTGTTCCGTCTCTTTCTTTTCCTTCTTTATATATTTACATTCAGGGTAACCACTACACCCAATAAAGGGGCCATAGGGACCATAACGAGTAACGAGTTGTTTACCGCAAAGAGGGCAAGTCTCATCAATATATTTAGGTGGTAGTTTATCCATGTTTTCTTTTGCATATTCTACCATAGGATTAAACAATTCATAAAACTTGCGTAATTCTTCATACCATACTTTTTCACCATTTGCGATATCATCCAAGTTTTCTTCCATGTTTTTCGTATAATCAACATTGATGATATCACTAAAGTATTGATCAAGCTTTTCGGAAGTAATAATTCCTTGCTCTGTTGGGACAAACTTCTTATCTTCAACAGTTACATAATTGCGTTTTTTTAAAGTTTCCATGGTTATCGCATAAGTGGAAGGTCGACCAATTCCTAACTCTTCCATTTCTTTAATCAGTTTCGCTTCCGTGTAGCGACTTGGTGGTTGGGTGAAATGTTGATTCGCAACAACTTCAAGTAAATCAACCACATCATTAACTTCGAGATTTGGTAAGATTGTATTCTTGGTATCTTCATAATCTTTATACACTTTTAAATATCCATCAAATACTAACTCTTGACCATTAACCTTAAACTGATAACCATTATTATTGATGATTACTTGAGTGTGATGTACTTGAGCTGGACTCATTAATGAAGCCAGCGTCCGATAGTAAATTAACCTATATAATTTATATAAATCAGGAGTTAGAAACTTCTTGATTGATTCAGGTGTACGGGTGATGTCGGTGGGTCGAATCGCTTCATGGGCATCCTGAGCACTTTTACTAACCTTAAAGGTTGGTTCAAATTTACTATACTCAGGACCATAAGTGTTAAGAATGTAATCTTTCGCTCCCTTGACAAACTCTTCTGATAAGCGTACCGAGTCAGTCCGCATATAAGTGATTAGTCCTACTGGAGTATTATCAATATCAATTCCTTCATAGAGTTTTTGGGCAAGAGTCATTGTTTTCGAAGAGTTAAAGTTTAACTTAGTTGATGCTTCTTGTTGGAGAGTAGAAGTGATAAATGGTGGTGTGGGATTTTTCTGTTTAAGTTTCTTCTCAACATCTTGAACAACATAATCTTCTGTTAACTTGCTCAAAATGGTATCAGCTTCATTTTTGGTTTTAATCTTCAGATTTTCACCATTATAAGCATAGAGATTACCCTCAAATTCCAGCTCAGCTTTACTAAACTTCGCATCAATAGTATAGTACTCTTCTTTAACGAACGCTTGAATTTCTTTCTCACGGTCAACGATTAGTTTTAAGGCTACTGATTGTACCCGACCAGCAGATTTGGAGCGAATCTTATGTTGGAGGAGTTTTGATAGTTTAAAACCAATAATGCGATCAAGAATCCGGCGTGATTCTTGGCTCCGCACAAGATTGTTATTAATGCTTCGAGGATTAGCCATCGCTTTTAATATGGCATTTTTAGTTATCTCATGAAACTCAACACGATAGACTCGTTTATCTTCTTTATCGAGATTTAATACTTCATATAAGTGCCAACTAATTGCTTCCCCTTCACGGTCAGGGTCGGTGGCAAGGTATACTTCATCAACACTATTAACAGCTTTTTTTAATTGACTTATAATCTGTTTCTTACCAGGGATGACCTTGTAAAGGGGTTGAAAATTATTGTCTATATCGACACCTAAACCACCTGGTCCTGAGGTTGCTAGGTCTCTAATATGACCAACACTACTCAAAACCATAAAATCATTTCCAAGGTATTTTTCAATTGTGCGTGCCTTTGCGGGCGATTCAACAATCACCAATTTCTTCTTCATATCCTTCACCCACTACTCTGTGTAATTTTCAATAATATATTATGAGTGATATCATTATAATTTGCAAGGAAAATCTTAAATTAGCCTAGCGATAATATCACTCGCGTTTGTTACTAAGTATGCGCCTTCCTTAATAAGGTTATTCGTTCCCTTGCCGTTCTCAATGAAAATATCATTAGGAATCACAAAAATATCTTTTCCTTGTTCTAAGGCATAATCACAAGTAATCAGGGTGCCACTTCGCTCTTTCGCTTCAATAACGAGAATCCCATCAGATAAGGCACTAACTAACCGATTTCGAAAGGGAAAATGGGTTTTTGTCGGACCTTCATGCGGATGGTATTCACTAATCAACAAATGGTCTTTGCCAATTTGTCTTCCTAACTCCTCATGTTCAGGTGGATAGATATGATTAATACCTGAACCTAAGACTGCTATCGTTTTACCTCCATAACTTATAGTAGCCTTATGAGCGATGGTATCTATCCCATAAGCTAGTCCACTAATAATTACGATACCTTCCTTAACTAAGTCAGGAATAAAGGATTTAGTGACTCTTTCACCATAAGGTGAATATTTTCTCGTGCCAATAACCGCTAAAATCTTATTGTTAAGTAGACTTAAATCACCCTGATAGAATAACAATAAAGGTGCTTGATAAATATTTTTTAATTTTTCGGGGTATTCTTCATCAAATATGGTGAGATACTTGATTTTCTCACGTACTAAATCTTGTTTTAGCTTATTAACATCAAGTTTTTCATAAAGCAAAAATAATGAACCCAAGATACTTTTAATTAAACTCATACTAATATTCGCTGTCAAGTTCATTTTAGTAATGATGCGGTAGCGTTCATGCACTTCTAAATCCAAATAATGAAGTTTTAAGAGAAAATCTTTGATATTCTCCATTTTATCACCTCATTATGGTATATACGCTCCTATTCTTCAAAAACCGTAAAAAGCGTCCTTTCTTTTAAAATGATGGAACTTACCGGCTCAAAACTTTTACGATGCACAGGACAGGGTCCATATTTATAGAGTGCTTCAATATGTTCTTTTGTCGCATAGCCCTTGTTACTATGAAAATTATATTCAGGATACTTTTTATTCAATTCATCCATTAAACGATCCCTTGTTACTTTCGCGATAATGCTCGCAGCCGCAATGGAAATACTTCTTTGGTCACCTTTAATAATGGAAGTTTGCGGAATATCGATATCGATATATAATGCATCAATTAAGAGGTGCTCTGGTTTAACATTTAAATTTAACACCGCTTTAAACATCGCTAGTTTCGTAGCTTGATAAATATTAATCTCATCGATGGTCGTTTCATCAACAATACCAACACCATAAGTTAAAGCTTCTTTCGTGATAATTTCGTAGAACTCATCCCGCTTTTTCGCTGTTAGTTTTTTCGAATCATTTAATCCTGGGAGATAAAAATCATGGGGTAAGATGCAACAACCAGCTACAACTGGTCCAGCCAAAGGACCACGTCCTGCTTCATCAAGCCCAGCGATTAAGGTGATGTGTTGATTTATTAAATCATTTTCATATGCACTCATTTCTAGAAACTGAAGATATTTAGAATATTCTTTATCATCATGTGTGGTTGGTTCATTACTTATTATCGCATCTATTAGATTAGCCAGATTAACTTTTTTCATAATATCACCTTAATCTCCAATTAATATTTATGGTATTGTCAGTTAACATTTATTGCATTAATATCATAATATAAAAAATTATTAGAATAAATAAAAATGCGAAGAATAATGACGAAAAATGTAATATACTAATAAAAAGTTTTATTATTAGCTAGAAAATGCTATAATTATAGTAAAGAAAAATCCAATCAGAAAGGGCGATACGGATGACTAGAGAGAAGTTTGCGAATGAATTAAGTAAACGTCTATCAATAATTGATCCCAAAGAAGTCGAAAAAATTGTCCAAGAATACTTAAACACTATTAGTGCGAAAATGGCTCGTGGATTAACAGAAGAAGAAGCAATTAATGAATTAGGCGATATCAATTTAATCGCTAGAAATGTTTTAAAGAACTATAAAATCAGTGATAACTATATTAAACTCTTTATCGGTAAAGAAAAAGTTATCGATGATGCTAATGAGTTTATGAAAAGAGTTACTGATGTCTCTACTTCTGTCTTATTAAAGATTGGTGAACAAGTCACTGATTTTGCGAAAAATGTCTATAGTGAATCAAAGAAAGTTTTCAAGAAGGAACAAACAGAAGAAAAGGAAGATAATAAACAATGAAAAAAGGGATTTAATCCCTTTTTTATTTAAGTATATCTGGAGTTTCCCAAGATATGTTACCTAAGAGGACATTACGAATTTCATAAAGAATTAAATCAATCACACGGTCATAGTTAATGCGTTTCCCAGGCAATAAACAACCACGATTTAAACCGATTTGGTCCATGATTTCTAAATTATCTTCGCTTAATTCTTCAAGTTTATAGCGTGTTGTTAGTTTTTCTGGATAATATTTCTTAAGGAAGTTTAAGGCATATAATGCCACTTCATCTAGTGGTAAAATATCATCTTTAATTGCACCTGTAACTGCTAATTTTAAGCCAACTTCTTTATCTTCAAACTTCGGCCATAAGACTCCAGGTGTATCAAGTAACATTAATTCATTATTGACATTTATCCATTGTAGATTCTTAGTAACTCCAGGTTTATCACCTGTTTGAGCTACTTTCCGTTTTGCCAATGTATTGATTAAAGTTGACTTTCCAACATTAGGGATACCTAGAATTAATGCCCTGATGGGACGCTCTTTCATACCTTTTGCTTTTTCCTTTTGAAAAAGGTCTTTAAGAATTAATTTAGCGGTAGAAGTGATTTTGTCGATATTATACCCGCTAATTGAATCAATCGCTAAACAAATAATTCCTTTTTCTTTATAATAATTAATCCACGCATTAGTAATTTTATCATCAGCCATTTTCGCTTTATTAAGCAAAATTAGCCTTGGCTTGTTTTTACAAATAGTATCGATTTTCGGATTACTAGAAGAATAGGGTATCCTTGCATCACGAAGTTCAAAGACAATATCGACATATCTAAGTTTTTCTTGGACCTGGCGCAAAGTTTTCGTCATATGACCAGGAAACCATTGAATCTGCATCATATCACCTACCCAAAAGATTTCCCGAAGCGGTTTAGCGGATAAAAGACAAATAACGCTTGACCAATAATGTCGTCTTTATGAATTAAACCAATCATGCGGGAATCTTCACTATTATTGCGGTTATCACCTAAGACAAGATAATAACCTTCAGGGATTACCGTTTTACCATCCACCTGACAATTTACACCAGTTATAGCACAAATCTGGTCTAAGGTAAAACTTGTATGCCCCCGTGCATATTCTAAGCCTGTATAGATTGGATTTTTATCTAGATAAGTCTCATCAATTAATTCTCCATTGATATATAATTTGTATTTCTCCATGTAAACATTATCACCAGGTAGACCGATGACTCTTTTAATATATGGTTCATCTTTATGCGGTACATCAAACACGATAATATCAAAACGGTCAATTTTTGCGACTCTAGATAATAAAATCCGATCGCCAACCTTGGTATTAGTTTCACCGATAATTGTTGGTTCCATCGACTCACCGATAACGGTTACAGGTGTAAATAAATATCGATGGATAACTTGAGCTAATGCAAAAGCGACCACAATTAGAATAAGATAACTTAATACTTCTTTATATAAATTATTACTCTTGTTATTGTCTTCAACTGGTACTTCTACTGCTTCTGTTGTATCGATTTCTTGGAAAGCAGTATTTTCTTTATCATTGATTTCGGACATTTACATCATCCTTTTCTATGCATATTATGGATATAATCAACTTTCATTATACCATTAATACCAGACTTATCAAATAGGAAAAAAGAACTTGGAGACCAAGTTCTTTTAGTAAACTTATCGACGTTCTTTGATTCTGGCAGCTTTTGTTGAGAGTGAACGAATGTAGAATAATTTTGCCCGTCTAACTTTACCTCTCCGAACTACTTCAATCTTTTCTAAGAAAGGTGAGTGGACTGGGAAAATCCGTTCAACACCAACGCCATAGGAAACCTTACGAACAGTGAAAGTTTCACTAATGCCGCCACCACGACGTGCAATGACTAATCCTTCAAAAACTTGAATCCGTTCCCGTTCGCCTTCTTTAATGCGAATGTGTAATCTCACAGTATCACCAGGACGGAAATCAGGAATGTCATTGCGCAAATATTCTTGAGTAATTTCTTTAATTAATTGTTGACTCATCTTATAACACTCCTTTACTTTCCGATGTTCATAAGGATTATCCTCAGCGGAACATGGTTATTAACGATATGGTGCTTATAGCACAAATGAAATAATAACATATTTTTGGTAAAGAATCATCTATTTTTCTTTTTTATTTTTTCCTGT
>JAAYWZ010000121.1 GCA_012516175.1 Bacilli bacterium | reverse complement strand
TCATTATTTTTAATCTCAATATTGGCACCATTATCAATAAGTAATTTAATTACTTCTTTATTTTTTTTGAAACAAGCATAATGTAAAGGTGTGTTCCCATAATTATCTGTTATATCAAGGTTAACACCATAATTAATGATAGTTTCCACGCACGCTTTACTATTAAACTCACAAGCTTTATGAAGAGGTGTAATACCCTCATCGCTTTTATCCTCAATATCTAGTCCTAATTCAACCAGATATTTGAAAATCTTTCTTGCGTTTTGCATACAAGTTAAATGAAGAAGGGATTCATTATAATAATTCCTTACATTAATATCAATTTCCCCATTTGTATAAAATGCCTTAAACATTTGTAGATTATCTTCAAGAATAGCCTTGAAAAATAAATCTTCTCCCTCTTTTTTTGGTTGATTGTGATTCTTTATTTCATAAATCATAAAAATGATTAAATCAGTAAAATATATTTCTGTATCCTCAATATTGTCTGTTTCTACTTTGACATAATTAGGATCAATTATAATATTTAGTTGATTAAAAATCTCCTGAAGATAGCGATTATTGCTTACTTTAGGTAGTTGTTCTACCAAATCATAAATCAATGTTTTTGGTAAATTATGTAATTCCATCAGAATCTCAGAAAACTGAAGCTTACTATTCGCAGTAAGTTTAGTAAGATAATTTCTTAATAATAACTCTTCTTTATAGTGGGTAATCGAGTCGATATCAAGAATACTTAGCAATGTTAATGCTCGTTCTAATGGTGTTTTTTGATAATCTGTGATTTTTTGGCTTAGTAATTGTTGTAGTGTTAACTTCATCTATACCCCTCTTTCTTCTGATTACCCTAATTATAACAGTTATCAATCTTTTTTAAAACCAGATATAATCTAAGAATTGGTAAATAATATTGAAAACGCTATCATTTAGTGTTAATATACTAGTGGAGGAGGTAAATAAATGAAAGAGTACGGGTTTTCCACAAAAACTATTCATTGCGGTAGTGATTCTAACATCCATAAGAGTTTAGTAACACCTATCTACCAATCTAGCACGTTTTGTTTTGATAATGCTGACCAAGGGGGAAGAAGGTTTAAACTAGAAGAAGAGGGATTTATTTATACGCGTTTAGGTAACCCCACTACAAAAGTACTTGAAGATAAAATTGCGGCTTTAGAAAATGCTGATGGTTGTATTGCGACTAGTTCAGGCATGGGTGCCATAACTACGGTCTTTTGGACCCTACTTAAACAGGGTGATCATATCATAAGTGACAACAACCTTTATGGCTGTACTTTCGCTTACTTCACGCATGGTTTAGCGAAGTTTGGTATCGAAGTTAGTTTAGTCGATGCTAGTAATCCTGAAAATGTTGCGAAGGCCATTAAACCTAACACCAGAGTTATCTATTGTGAAACACCCACGAATCCATCCCTGAAGTTAGTTGACATAGAAGCGATTAGTAAAATTGCGAAAAAACATCAATGCTTATTAGTCGTTGATAATACGTTTGCGACTCCATATATTACAAGACCACTCGATTTAGGTGCTGATATCGTAATTCATTCAGGTACCAAATATTTAAATGGTCATGGTGATGTGATTTGCGGCTTCATTTGTGCGCGAGAAGAGTTACTGAATGATTTACGTTATGTTGGTCTTAAAGATATGACTGGTAGTGTCTTAAGTCCTTTCGATTCTTTCTTAGTTATTAGAGGATTAAAAACCTTGAGTCTTAGAATGGAACGACATTGTTTCAATGCCCAAAAAGTAGCAGAATTCCTAGAAAGTCATCCAAAAATAAAAATGGTTAGTTACCCTGGTTTAAAGAGTCATCCACAATATGAACTCGCCAAACGGCAAATGAAACTACCAGGTGCGATGATCTCCTTTGAACTAAAAGGTGGTCTAGAGGAAGGCAAAAGACTCATCAACTCTACAAAACTCTGTAAACTAGCGGTATCTTTAGGAGATGTGGAAACCTTAATCCAACATCCCGCTAGCATGACCCATTCACCTTACACCAAAGAAGAACGATTACGCGCTGGGATTAGTGATGAATTAATCAGAATCTCCGTTGGTTTAGAAGATTATGAAGATATTATCGCTGATTTAGAAGAAGCGTTAAAAAGTGTGTAAAAGAATCAAAAACCTTATTATGAACCAAGTTTAGAATTCATAATAAGGTTTTTATTTTTTACAATTAACTTTTATATTCACTATTCATTTTAATCAATCTAAAGATTTCTCTTGTATTAGAAATTAGCAAAAATTTGGCTTTATCTTTATCCATCGCTTCTTCTAAATTCATTGGATAATTCATGATCGAAAATAACGCCGTCATCCCTACTTCATGCATCTTATATGCTTCATCCATTAATCCGCCACATAATCCAATCACGGGGATATTATGCTTCTTTCCTAATCTAGTAATACCATACGGTACTTTTCCCATTAGGGATTGGCTATCCATTTTACCTTCGCCAGTGATAATAATATCATAATAAGAAATAATTTTATCTAAATCTAACTTATTAATTAAAAGTTCAATACCGTTAACTAATCTTGCATTTAAAAAGGCTAAGAAGGCAAATCCTAAGCCTCCTGCAGCTCCTGCACCTTCATGATGGGCATAATCCTTTCCGTATATTTCTTCTACTACTTTGGCGAAGTTTTGTAAACCCTCATCAAGTTTAATAATCATGGATTCATCTGCACCTTTTTGCTTGGCATAAACAAAACTTGCGCCATTTATACCATATAAAGGATTCTTAACATCACAGAGAACTTCAAAATGGCAATCATATAACTCTTCAGGCACATTTTCATCAATAAAACACTGAATTTTATTTAATGATTCGGCTATACCAAATAGTTCATTATGATTAACATCAAAAAATCGATAGCCCAATGCTTGTAACATCCCTATACCACTATCATTCGTCGCTGAACCACCAAGTCCAATCACAAAATTGCGACACCCCCGATTTAGGGCATCAAGGATGATTTCTCCTACACCGTAAGTTGTAGTCTCTAAAGGATTGCGCTCATCCTTTGTGAGCAAGGTAAGACCAGAAGCTTCAGCCATTTCTATAACTGCTGTATTATCAGGTAATATCCCATAATATGCTACCCTTTTTCGCATTAAGGGGTCATGAACGGTAACTGGTACTCTTATTCCGCCTAAATTTGTTAGGAAACTATCAACTGTACCTTCTCCACCATCCGCAATCGGTACTTTCGTAATGAAAGCATCTGGATAAACTTCTTTGATACCTTTTTCGATACATTCGCTTACTTCGATACTTGCTAAACTACCTTTAAAGGAATCAATGGCGATTAATACTTTCATCAAGAACAACTCCATTAACCACATTAATGGGACAATTGTTTAGAAATGAGCGAATGTTTTCCACAACAATTTTCATCAACCGTTTCCGTGCTTCAAAAGGTGCCCAACCAATATGTGGTGTAATAAAAATGTTTTTAGCTCTTAGTAAGGGGCTATCACTATTAATTGGTTCAGTACAACTAACATCAACACCTGCCGCATATACTTTACCGCTGTTCAAGGCATCACATAAATCTTGTTCGTTAATTATCGGTCCTCTAGCAGTATTGAGTATGATTACCCCATCTTTCATTTTATTGATAGTATCTTTATTGATTAAATTCTTGGTGTCAGTTGTTAGAGGGACATGGAGTGTGATTATATCAGAAGTAGCAAATAACTCATCTAAACCTACTTGTTTACCAATCACTTTTTCTTTTTGAGAGCGATTATATACTAGAACATTCATCCCAAAAGCTTGAGCGATTTCTGCCACTCTTTTTCCAATACTACCATATCCAATGATACCAATAGTCTTGTCAGTTAACTCCATTAATGGATAATCCCAGAAGCAAAAATCCTTAGAGTTGGACCACCGCCCCTTCTTAACTGCGGAACTGTGATAGCCTACATTATGGCAAATCTCTAAAATGAGGGCAAACACCAGTTGGGCTACCGCATTTGTAGAGTATTGAGGAACATTGGTGACAGGAATGTTTTTTCTTCTAGCCGCTTCTATATCGACCACATTATATCCTGTTGCAAGTACCCCAATATATTTTAAGTTAGATGCATTATTAATGACTTCTTCCGTAATAAGGGTTTTATTGGTTAAGATGATTTCCGCATCACCAATCCTTGTTAAAACCGCTTCTGGTGCAGTACGATCATAAACTGTTAAATCTACTAATTCTTCTAACTCTTTCCAACTCAAATCACCAGGATTTAATGCATAACCATCTAAAACAACTGCTTTCATAATCTCACCTACTATTACTTTTTCTTAATTATATCATGTATCAAAAAAAGAAATATAGATAAAATGTAAAAGTTGGAGTCTCCTCCAACTTTTACATATATATATCAATGATGTTTTCGTTATTATTTAACATTTTATTATCAATTATTATACCACCAGGACGATATTTGCTTTCTAATCGCTTAAATGGGATCTTCTCACCATTAATTGAAATATGTTTTATTAGTC
>JAAYWZ010000120.1 GCA_012516175.1 Bacilli bacterium | reverse complement strand
TCCTTTATATTTTAAGAATAAATCATGGAATCTAATCTTAGATAACTCATGGCTAGGACTAAGATCCCATACTCCCTCTGTCTGTTTTATAGCGTTGCCTAACGATTCCTCAATATGATTAAGAATTTCTATATATTCTTCTAACACTACCTTTTCTGTAGTAGTTTCTAGAATATTAATATAATTACATAATTTACTTGTTATTTCTTTATATGTCATATACTTCCAATTATCAGGTAATTTAAGATTGGATTTTATTACCCCTGTTAATAGTCCTGCTTTTAAATTCTTTATTTGATTTGTGTAATTATTTAATTGCGTTTCATTAGGAAGTGACTTAAGTTTATTTTCAATAATATAATTATTACCATATTTATCTGTAATCAAGATGTCAGTATGATTTTTTTCTCGCTTTACACTAAGTTTACCACCAACATCAATATCATCAAAGAACACTCTCGCAATATCATTATACTCCCCAATCAAAAATGCCCAGAAATTAGAATGTGATAACTCTTTGTTTCCTAACATTAGATTAAATACAACTGATTTCTTCAGATTCCCTATACTATCACTCATATCTTTATACTCCCCATAACTTAAATATAGTTAAAGTTATTATAACATAGTGATATTAACATTAAAATAAGCAATCTAACACTTATAGTACTTCTCATAATTACTTATCTAGAAATAAGAACACCTATCGTTTATAATTGTACTATAGGTGTTTATTATATTTTCTTTATTGTGTTATTAGTTAAGGATGATATTATGAATAAAGTAGTAATAGGTATTTTAGCTCATGTAGACGCTGGAAAAACCACATTATCAGAGGCTCTATTATATTTAAGTGGGAAGATTAAATCAATAGGTAGGGTGGATAATAAAGATGCTTATTTAGATACATATGCTTTAGAAAAAGAACGGGGTATAACTATATTTGCTAAACAAGCAGTATTTAATATTGATAATCTCGAAGTAACTTTATTAGATACTCCAGGGCATGTCGATTTTTCTTCCGAAATGGAACGGACGCTTCCTCTACTTGATTATGCGATATTAGTAATCAGCGCTGCTGATGGTATTCAAACTCATACTAAGACTCTATGGATGCTTCTTGAAACTTATAATATACCAACATTTATCTTTATTAATAAAATGGATCAATATGGTACAGATAAAGACAAATTAATTAAAGAATTAAAAGAACAATTGAATCATGGATGTATTGATTTTAATAACATCAATCAAAATAGTTTCTTTGAAGAAATCGCCATGTGCGATGAAGAAGTCTTAGATAGTTATCTTTATAGCGGATATATTGATCAGGTTGTGATCAAATCTTTGCTTATCGAGCGCAAGGTCTTTCCTTGTTTCTTTGGGTCTGCTTTAAAACTAGAAGGAGTAGAGGAATTTATTAAAGGTTTAAGAGACTTAATTATTCCCCCATTATATCCAACTGATTTTGGAGCGAAGATTTTTAAAATAACAAGGGACGAAAATAATAATCGCTTAACGCACATGAAAATTACTGGGGGAAGATTAAAAGTAAAAGATACTTTAACTCATGATAATTGGGAAGAAAAGATAAATCAAATTCGCATTTATTCTGGTAATAAATATGAAGTAGTTGGTGAAGTAACGGCAGGAAGTGTTTGCGCAGTTACTGGATTATCTAAAGCTTTACCAGGGGAAGGATTAGGAATTGAAGAAGCTAATTATCTCCCGCTTTTAGAACCTGTATTAGTATATCGATTAGTACTACCTGAAGGATGTGATCCCAGAGTAATTCTACCTAAACTCAAACAACTTGAGGAAGAAGAACCTGAACTAAAGATAACCTGGAATGAACAACTAGAAGAGATTCAGTTAAGAGTTATGGGTGAAATGCAGTTGGAGATTTTACAACGATTAATTCTAGATCGGTTTGGTGTAGAAGTGGGATTTACTGATGGTGGTATTATTTATAAAGAAACAATAGCTAATATTGTTGAAGGTGTAGGTCACTTTGAACCTTTAGGACACTATGCAGAAGTTCATCTACTACTCGAACCAGGTGAAAGAGGAACTGGCATAGTCATTGAAAATAAATGTAGCGAAGATACCTTAAGTGGTAACTTTCAACGGTTAATCTTACAACATCTTTCCGAGAAAGTACATAAAGGTGTATTAACTGGTTCAGATATAATAGATATCAAGATTACGCTTGTCTCTGGTAGAGCTCATAAAAAGCACACCTCCGGTGGTGACTTCCGCGAAGCCACTTACCGAGCTCTTCGCCAAGGTTTGATGGAAACAGTGTCAATACTTTTAGAACCTTATTATTCAATTCGGTTAGAGCTACCAGAAAACATGGTGGGTAGGGCATTAACAGATATTAATCTTATGGGAGGAACATGTCAAATAACTGATAAAACCAACGATATGGTAATTATCGAAGGTGTTGCCCCAGTCAGAACGATGCGTAATTACCATAAAGATGTGATTGCCTATACGAAAGGCTTAGGTCGATTATATCAATCGTTAGTTGGATATTTCCCCAGCAATGATAGTCAAAAAATAATCACAGAAATTGGTTATAATCCTCTAACTGACTTTGATAATCCATCTTATTCCATCTTTTGTGCCAATGGGACAAGTTACACTGTCCCATGGTATGAAGTTAAGAATCATATGCATCTTGAAAGTTACCTTCAAAATCAAAGTAAAATTGCTAAGGATAGAGAGGAGATATTAAAGAAACAAGAGGAAAGGTTTATTAGTCAAGAAGAAATTGAACGGATTATCCAAAAGACTTTATTTGCTAATAAAGGTGATAAAAGTAAATGGAAAAGACATTCAATTAAAGTATCTTCTAAAGAAGATACTCCTAAGATTCACTATGAAGATCAACCTAAAGAGGAATGTCTACTTGTTGATGGATACAATGTTATTCATGCTTGGCCTGAGTTAAAAGAATTGAGTAAAATTAATATGGATGCCGCAAGACTACAACTCCTTGATAATTTAAGTAATTATCGGGGAGTAAAGAAGTGCAGAATTATTGTTGTATTCGATGCTTATCGGGTAGCTAATCACCAGGAGGAAATAAGTAAATATAAAAACATCTATGTTGTCTATACGAAAGAAGCACAAACTGCTGATGAGTATATTGAGAAGTTCGCCTTTAGTAATCGTAAAAAATATAATATTACTGTTGCAACTTCAGATGCCTTAGAACAACTCATTGTCCGAGGTCAGGGAAGTAAGTTATTATCAGCAAGGGAACTTAAACTAGAAATTGAAAGAGTAAATGAGATGTTGAAACGGAAATATATTAACGTACAAGACAGTAATCGTAATACATTAATAAAAACATTATCTCCTTCACTTAAACCTAAATTATATAGGATTATTCAAAAAAACCAGATTAATTAAGAATCCCATAATATCTGGATTAACTGTATGATGAGTAATGTTAACTTAATAAATTCAAGTATATGTTGAATCGCTATAGAAATAAATGAGACGATAATATATAATAAAATCAGCTAATAATATATTATTTAAAAAAAAACTATGCTTAATAAAAGAGGGTTATTATGGGAAATCTATCTAATAATGAAGTAAAAGCATTAATTGAATGTTTAAAATTTATTATTCATTCTAAAAAAGAAATCTACTTACCTCCATTTGGAGAACAAGTACAACTAGAAGCAACTAATAGTGATAGTACAATTAAATTTTTAATAGATATTAATCGAAAAGGTCATATGAATATTAAGAAATTAACTTTGCAACTAAGATATAGATATACTGACGTTTTAGTTAGAGTAGATTTTGGAGCAAAACATACAAATCCCGATGGAACAGTATTAGATGAACCTCATATTCATATATATGAAGAAGGTTATGATACTAAATGGGCTTACCCATTATTTAATAATAGTAGGTATTCCATGTCTGTAGATATAGATGATTGCTTACAAAATATTATTGATGTGGTAAAAGACTTTTTAAAACTTATTAGGGTTGGGAATACAGATCTATATAACTTATATAATCCTCTACCAATTTAACTTAAAATGAGGTGAAATTATGGAAGAATTATTCAAAAATCCACATAGAGTTAAGCAAGAGTACTTACAATGGTTAAATGACAATATTTCTGTTATAAAATCTAACGATGATGTTGTAGAGATTCAAACACCATTCTTAAATCATTTTAATGATTGGATATATATTTATTTAGTAAAGAAAGATAATAATCTTTATCTTAGTGATGGTGGTAATACCTTAAATGAACTTGAATTATCTGGTGTTAAATTAAATACAGATGCTAAAAAGAGAATAATGAATAACTTTTTAATTGTAAATGGTTTATCTATAAATAATGATGTAATTATAAAAAAAACTAGTGTAAATACATTAGCTCAAGATAAACACACATTTATCCAAGGAATATTGTCTATCAATGATATGTTTATCTTAAATAGGACAAACATTAGAAGTCTATTTATTGAAGAAGTTAAGAAGTATTTTGACGAAATAGGTGTTAGATATTCCACGGAAATTGGTTTAATTGGTAGAAGTGGGTTACAACATATTTTTAATTTTATCATTCCAAAATCGAACCAATTCTTAGAAAGAATAATATATACAATAAATAATCTTAATAATAAAGAAAAAGTTGATAGTACACTAATGAAATTTATCGATATCAGAGACATAAGAAGAGATACTATTGGTGTTGTGATTATAAATGATATTGATAATAATATAAAAAATGAATATATTGAAGCATTTAATAATTATGAGATTAAACCGATATTATTTAGTAAAATTAGTGAATATCAAGCATTTTTAGCAAATTAATCTATAATGATATTAATAAAATATGGGATTATATACTTTAGAATAACCTGTATCAATAATAATTGAAATAATGAGGGTGAATATGATTAAACAGATTTTTGATGCATCATTGAAAAGAGAAATTGCTAAAAAAGTGTTAGAAGATCTACCAGAATGGTTTGGTATACCTGAATATACAAAAATGTATATTGAAGAAAGTAGTTCAAAGCCCTTTTTTGCTGCTTATGTTGGTATAGAACCAGTTGGATTCATTGTACTTAAAGAAACCAGTATTCATACAGCAGAAATCTATTGTATGGGAGTAGTAAAGAAATACCATCGAAAGTCTATTGGTAAAAGCTTGTTTTCTTTTTTTGAAGAATATGCGAAAACTAAAGGATACAAATTAATCCAAGTAAAAACTGTTCAATATGGTAAATATGAAGAGTATGATAAAACAAATCTATTCTATCGGGCTATGGGATTTTATGAATTAGAAGTTTTTCCTACTTTATGGGATGAACATAATCCTTGTCAAATTCTCGTTAAACCATTAACATGAAAAAAATAATCAGGGTATCCTGATTATTTTTTATCGATCGATTAAATTCTTGTTACTTTGACTTTTTCAATTATCTTGCCATTTAATTTAAGCACTTCAAAACAATAATTGTTATACTTAATTACCACTTGTTCATTTTCTTGTGGGAATCTTCCTAATTCACCGATAATAAATCCAGCAAGGGTTTTGTATGTTTTTACAGGTAAATTAATGTTTAATACATCTTCAACTTCGACTAAATCTGTTAAACCATCAATAATATATTCATTATCTTTAATTGTTTCGATCTCTTCTTCAATATCATCATATTCATCAAAAATATTACCTACGACTTCTTCAATAAGGTCTTCTAATGTTACTAAACCAGCAGTACCACCGTATTCATCAAGTACAATCGCCATGTGATTTTTTGATTCGCGCATTTCCGTAAATAGATCTTTAATATTCTTACTCTTAGAGACAAATAAGGGTTTACGAATAATATTTCTTAACATAAAAGGAGTATTATCCTCTTGTTGAATTGCTTTTAATAAATCCTTAACATGAATTACACCAATGATATTATCAATAGTATCTTCATATACAGGATAACGGGTGTACCTTTCATTAGCCACATAATCTAAGATTTCTTTTTTAGTAGAGTTTATCTCGATCGCATAGATTTCGGTACGATGTGTCATTACTTCACTTACAATTTTCGAGTCTAATTCAAAGATGTTTTGAATTATCTCATTTTCAGACTGATCGATAAACCCATGTAATTGTGATGCATTTAGCTCTAAGCGTAAATCTTCTTCATTTAAAATATCATCATATTCTTCAGGATTAACCCCAAACATCTTAACGATGAGATTCGCTGTTCCTGTAAGTAGCATGACAAAGGGTCGCATAATTTTGGCGATAATCCCTAAAAATCCCACAAACAGATAACCTAACTTTTCTGGGGATTTCATTGCCAAGCGTTTGGGAACTAGTTCACCTAAGACTACTTGAAAATAAGTAAGCAATAATGTCATTAACACTGATATAACAGAATAAACGATATCTTTACTGATATTTGGCCATTGCTTAATGAAGACATTACTCAGACTTTCCGCAAATGAGCCTGCCGCAATCGCACCATTAATGAAACCAAACATCGTTATTCCAATTTGAATTGTTGATAAAAATCTGGTGGGATTATTAATAAACTTTAATAACTTGTTGGCACATTTATTTCCTCTTTTAGCATCTAATTCTACTTTATTTCGATTAGCACTTACTAAGGCGATTTCACTTGACGCAAAAACTCCGTTTAAGAAGATCACAAGGAAAATTAATAGTATTTGAATAAACATCGTGTTAGTCATTAACTATTGCACCACCAAATCGTGTAAGTATTAAATTCCTGTTACAACACGAGTCATCCATATTACTTAAAATTACCTCCATAATAGTATTATTGTATTTATGTAAATATAAATACTAGCACAGTGATATAATATTGTCAAAGATATTGGGTGAGAATTGTTTATTTAATTGAACAATTTTAGTAAATTAATTAAGATT
>JAAYWZ010000119.1 GCA_012516175.1 Bacilli bacterium | reverse complement strand
TCACTTTAAAGTAAGAATTCTAATAGTTCATAAACTTAGTAAACTAATTAAACATAAAAAACCTGGTCTAAGCAGATCTGCTTAGACCAAGTCTATCAGGTTATTGGATTTTATTTACCCACACTATTTGACAAAGAGCCGTTTTTTTGTATAATAAAACTTGACTGAAATTAATTAAATTATAGGAAAACATTTTATTTTAAATCCTCTTGTGGTAAAATATATTTATGTTTCGGCTGACCTCAAAGATATCTGGTGAAAGGAGTATAATTATGCCTAAAACTAAAGAGTATGAAAAGACAGGGGTTATCTCACTAGAAGAACCTGAGTCTGTCCAAGCTGAGATGCATCGTCTTATTAGAACTAGACTAGAATATGCATCTATCGATTCAGAATTGAAAATTATCAATATTACATCAAGTACTGCTAATGAAGCAAAAACAACAACTGCTTGTAATCTCGCTGTTGTCTTAGCTAACAAATTAAGCAGAGTTCTTTTAATTGATTTGGATTTGCGTAATCCTAGTTGTCACCGAGCGTTTAAAGTTAAGAATGAATTAGGTATTACAGATATGTTAGTGGATTATGCTCATAATGGTGACGAACTAGATAAAAATAAATATCTTAATCAGTTTAAACATCCAAATATCGTAAATGAATTGTATCTCCTAACTGCAGGAACCCAAGTAATTAATACTACAGAAATTATTGGGTCAAATAAAATGAAAGATCTATTAAAACTTTTAAAACAATATTTTGATATGATTATTATTGACTCAGCACCAAGTGGTGTAGTAGTAGATGGTATTATTACTTCAACTCTATCAGATGGCACCATTTTTGTCCTTGAAAGTAATCGGACCAAAATTGATGTCGCCCAAAAAGCAGTTAACCAATTAAGAAACTTTAAAATAAATCTGTTAGGAGTAGTACTTACCAAAACTAAGTATAAGGCTAGAAATTACAATGGTTACTCTTACTACTATTACTACAGAGATAAAAAAGCTTCTAACACATCAAAATCCTTAGGTAAGGACAAGTAGGAGGGTTAGTATGGATGATAAACAATTAGAAACAAGCATAAGTCTAATAGATTTATTTAATATATTATGGAAGAATGTTATTTTAATTACGGCGGTAACTATCTTCGTAACTCTATTAGTTGGTTTAGTGACAAAGTTTTTAATTCCTAAAAAGTACGTAAGTGATACCATTTTACGTGTTACAGTTGTTCAAAATGAATCACCTACTTATAATGATTTAGTAACTTCCAAAACATTAATATCTGATTATAAAGAAATTGCGACTAGCCGTAAAGTGTTAAATAAAGTTATTGAAGACTTACAACTTGATATATCATATAAGCAACTTAAGAATTATGTAAATGTTTCACAAGTTGGTGACTCTAATATTATATCAATTACCGCAACTACTATTGATCCTCATCTATCGAAAATAATTGCCGAAAAAGTCACAGATGAGTTCATTAAGGAAGTTAAAATACACGTTAAAATCGATACCCTAACGATTATCGATACAGCCATCATTAATAAAACACCTGTTAGTCCTAATTTGAAGTTGAATGTCATTATCGGTTTTGTGATAGGTTTAATGTTGTCAGTCGGTTATGTATTACTCAGAGAATTCTTAGATAGAACATTTAAATCAGATGAAGACGTAACAAGATACCTTAATTTACCTGTATTAGGTTCAATACCAGTTTTTGAAAAAGATTATTATATAATCTAATTAAAACAATAAAAGGTTTATTAGTATGATAGCTTTACTAATAAACCTTTTTGGTTATTATTTTTTGAATGTACTTTCCCAGTCTTTGATAAATCTTTCAATTCCAATATCCGTTAAAGGATGTTTAATCATTTGTAATATAACTTTGTAAGGAACAGTCGCAATATGGCTTCCTAATTTCGCTGCTTCGACCACATGGCGAGGATGGCGAATACTAGCCGCAATTACTTCCGTCTTAATATCATGTATCGTAAAGATTTGGACAATTTCATCAATTAATTGATAACCATCAACGGAAATATCATCTACTCTTCCAATAAATGGTGAAACATATGTTGCGCCAGCTCTAGCAGCTAATAATGCTTGGTTAGCAGAAAACACTAAAGTCACATTGGTTTTAATCTTTTCTTGACTAAGAACTTTAACAGCTTTTAATCCATCTTCTGTCATTGGTATTTTGATGACGATGTTCTTGTGGAGTTTAGCTAGTTCTCGTGCTTCTTTAATCATGCCCTCACTATCTAAACTCAACACTTCACAACTAATCGGGCCATCAACAATTGAGCAAATTTCTTCTATTACTTCTTTTAAGTCACGTCCTTCTTTTGCAATCAGACTAGGATTAGTGGTTACACCACAAATAACACCTAATTCATTAGCTTTACTGATTTCTTCGACATTGGCAGTATCAATAAAAATTTTCATCATATCACTCCTGTTATTCAATTTATCTATATTATATAATGTTTTTTTATTCTTAATCGAAAATATGCGAAGAAAAAAAGCCATAAAAATGGCTTTCTTACTTAGATAATTCTTTTGTTAAAAGTTCAATGATTTCAGCTTTACGTAATCTGCTAGGAACAGCAATATTATGTTCTTTTGCTAGTTCTTTTAATTGTGCTACTGTTAAACTATTTAAATCAACATCAGTTTCTGTCTTTACTTCTTCTTTTACTACTGGTTCAACTTTTTCTACTTTAACTTCTTTAACTGGTTTAGCTTCAACAACTTGTTGTTCATATTTAGTTGGGTTAGCTAATGCATCTTTTGCTAATTCAACTAAATTCGCAAATGTTTGGGCATCATTTACTGCTAAATCAGCTAACATTTTACGGTTTACATCAACATGAGCTAATTTTAAACCGTACATGAAGCGTGAATATGATAATTTGTTTAAACGGCAAGCCGCATTAATACGAGAAATCCATAATTTGCGGAAGTCACGTTTTCTATTCTTACGATCTCTATAAGCATAAGCAAGTGAACGCATTACTTGCTCATGTGCTGTTCTATATAATAGATGTTTTGAACCATAGTAGCCTTTAGCTAACTTTAATACACGTTTACGACGTCTTCTTGTTACGTATCCACCTTTAACGCGTGGCATAAAAATACCTCCTTAAATATATAACTGTTTAATTAATCCATGTAAACTAATAAATCTTTAATTCTCTTATAATCAGATTTAGATACAATAGCAGCTTTTCTTAATTGACGCTTTTGCTTAGTTGTCTTTCTTGGAGCTAAATGTGATGTGTAAGCATGATGACGTTTTAACTTTCCTGTACCAGTTCTCTTAAAACGTTTTGCTGCTCCGCGATGTGTTTTCATTTTTGGCATATTAATTCAACTCCTTAATCTCTTATTACGCTTTCTTTTTATTATCAATTGGGGCGAGGGTAAGTGAAAGTTGCCGATTCTCTAGTTTAGATTCTGATTCGACTTTTGCGATATCGCTCAATGAAGCCGCAAAGTCGTTTAGCACATTTTGACCTTGATCAGTGAATGTTATCATCCGTCCACGGAAACGCACAGTAACTAACACCTTATTACCTTTTTCAAGGAATTTCCGTGCATTACGTAATTTTGTCTCAAAGTCATGCTTATCAATCGTTGGTGTTAAACGTACTTCTTTAACTTCAATGATCTTTTGATTCTTTTTCGCTTCCCGCTCATGACGTTGTTGTTCATAACGGAATTTGCTGTAATTCATGATACGGCATACTGGTGGTTTGGCCATGGGTGCTACACAGACTAAGTCTAAGTCTTTTTCCCGCGCAATTCTTTGCGCATCTTTAACTGGCATAATCCCAATTTGCTCACCATCGACATCGATTAAGCGCACTTCCTTGAATCTAATCGCTTCATTCACTAGAGTCTCGTTTTTATCCTTTTGGATGCCTGGATTATTTGTGATTATAAAGAAACACCTCCATAAATTGTAAAAGAAAAAGTGAGTACATAAGTACCCACTTATTATAATCACATCAAAATATCTTAAACAAAGATAACGTGACATTGACCCATTGACACTAACGTCAATCAGGTGAGAAGTGGGTACTTCTACTTTCCACAAATCAACATTTATATTATACGCATATTTGTGTACTTTGTCAACCATTTTATTTGGTATTTAATAATTGCTATTTTCTTTGTATGAGAAAATAATACACCACTTTTGATATCAACATAATGATTGGAATATCTACACTTTTATTAATAATCTTTATCAGATCTATAATTGTATCTTAATTGTATGAACTTCATATGGTTTAAACACTAATTCAAATTCTCGCGTGGTTCCGATCTCTTTAAGATGTTCTTCAGCAATGTTAACAAGATTTACGTTTACTAAATCTAAATCAATTCTTATCTTTGCCTGCGTTAATAATCCCACTTTTTCATATAATCTAATTACAATAGCATTGCCTTCTTCAGCAGCTTTAATTGTAGAATAGTCGAGGTTATCCATTTTATTAAAATCAATAAATAAAGTTATTTATTTTAATAAAATGATTTATCAGTCAACATAGCTTACGCTATATTTACTCTAACTGTGTGTAACCCCACACCCTCTATTCCCTCTGCAACTGCTTCAGGAAATACTTTTCTTATTATTTGATATGCCCCATTCC
>JAAYWZ010000118.1 GCA_012516175.1 Bacilli bacterium | reverse complement strand
TTCTTGAACTATTCTTAACTTCATTTCTTTACTTAACTTAGCTTTTCTTCCCAAATGAAAAATCCCCTTTCTGTAGATAGTACATTTTATTTTTTAGTACTGTCTACTTTAAGGGGATCATATCATCTAAAAATACCTCCTTTAATTCGTTACCCAAATATTACTTATTTTTGAAAATCTTCGTCTTTCATACATAAGAGTAATATACCAGCAACGAGATTCACGAATATCAATACAAGGATTGGTAAGGCAGTACCTAACTCAGCTTTATTATTGGCTGTCTTTAACTTATTTAAAGCCATAATACCAATAATAAGCGGTACAATTAACCAAAATCCGGTAATGATACCAATTATAATAAATACTTGAGCAGCCGTTTTCATAAATTCCCCCCTCCCATTAAATAATCTTTTTACTTATTCTAACATATGTTAATATATGCGTCTTTATAATTCAAAAAGTTGCGCAATTACTAATATTATTGAAAAAGTTTTTATGATACAATATGTGTATTGAGTTTATAACATATGGTGATATCGATGGGCAATATTAAGTTTATTGGTTACAACAACAGTAAAGCATTAAATCTCTATAATCATCTTGTTTTATTTCGAGTATTCTTATATTTATCACCATTATACCTATCAATAGTATTTGCCTATGTCTTTACGATTCTGGAATTAACAATTCTATCCTTATTACCCACAATGATTTTATTATTTAGTTTTATCGTTTTCTTATTTAAAAAACTAGACGATAAATTCCTTGAAGAAACTAAGCAAAAACATCAATTCTTAATTAGTGAAGGAAGAGTCTATCGCGATAATAAAGAAGTGAAAGATTATAAATCATGGAAGATCTATAAATACAAAAGCTTCCTATTTATAATAACTAAGCATACTTTTTACATAATCTATAACCTTGATTATTCTGCTGGTTCAAGAGAGACTTTTTTAGAGTGGGCTAGAAGTCATGGCATTATAATTAAAATTGGGTATTAACAATGGTGATTATATGAAGTATCGATAGTTTTAAGAAATCCTCTTAAAATAATTTATGATTATCCACCTAAAGTAATTGAACGCTGTATGGAACTTGGTTTAATCACAGAAAAACAAGAACCAAAAAGTAAGAAAGTAATGATAATCAATATCTCATTTTGTGTATTAGTTATTATTGTGTTTACTTTAATAATCTTTCATATAAATAAAGCTAAAACCTTTATTGATGGATTCTTAATTAGTTAGGTTTCTGGTTCAGTATAACTTGGTATGATGCTTTAATACTTGATTGTCTATGGTTCACTCATAGTAAAAGGGTAAGAATTAAAGGTACGGAAAATCTAGGTAAGGATTACGAAGATTATAAATTCTACTTAATCGGTTCTCTTAAAGGCACCTTTATAGGACTACCAGTATGTTTTATAATAGGGTTACTTATTCAGTTATTAAGTATAATATTGTAAGGATTAAAAAGTTATAGATGAAAAATGTCGAATGACATTGTATAATAGATATGACCTTACTTAAAAGAGAAAAGGTGTAGTGTATGTTTATCAGTGAAAATATATCCATCAAAATGAATCAACCTATAGAAGAAGTTATTAATACCTTAGAAACTATTAATCAAAGTAATAATGTTAAACTAGCAAAATATGCAGATTATGATATTTGTTTAGAGTTTAGTAATAATCAAGAAGATAAGCCTAAATATCTTTTTTTAGGTAATATCGTTAATAATGAATTAATAGGTAATGTTTATAATGCGAATTATCTCAAATTTAAGAATAACCTTGATTGGAAAACAATTGTATCTTTAGTACTTATTCTATTATTTGACTTGTTTTTTATCTTTGGTGTACCTTTCTTAACGTTTTACTTAACCACAAGAAAGATGTTAGTAGCATTTGATTGTGGCTTACTCGCACTATTATTTGTAGTAGGGTATTATATTATCAATGAAATCTATCAGATATATAAATATAAGAAATTTACAATTAAATACTTTGAAGATTTAGTAAAAACAATTGAAAATAATTAACAATAGGTGGTTTTTTGACCACCTATTTGTATTTATTAGTTTATAATCTCTTGATAGAAAGCTTTTACTCTTGCAATATCCTTCTGATTAGGGCGTCCTTTCGCAATACCACCAATATATTTTAATAATCCATAAGTATCATAACCACGGCAGCCAAAATAACCGATTAGTTCACATTGTTTTTCTTTGATTATATTCTTAATATCTTTTTGAGTCGCTCTTAGGACACCATAAGTGTTGATTAAAAAGACTCTCTTATTATGAGGTAAATACTTCTTCGCAAACTCTAAAAGCTTCTTACTATAGTTACAAAAATATGTGCCAGAAGCTAGACCAATAACATCATAACCACTTAAGTCTACTTCACTAACTTTAGTTATATCAAATAAAGTAATATCATAAGTATCCTTAAGTGCATCTAATAACTTCTTTGTGTTTTTATGTTGACTAGAAAAATAGACAACAGCAACCTTCATAGAAAT
>JAAYWZ010000117.1 GCA_012516175.1 Bacilli bacterium | reverse complement strand
GTCTTAATCTACAGTTATTCTGTATTAAATATAGTCTAATAAAGATTTATATAATGAATGACTTTGTGGAAGAATCGATATGTAAGAACATTAGGATTTACTAAAATAGTAAATTCTTTATGTTCTTTTTCGTTTGCATACTTATTATTAGAATATTACCTAGGTATTGTCATATAATGATAGTCATTCTACATATTATTTTATCGAGGTGTAGAAGATGAAAAGACGTTTTGTGTTAATTTCAGTTATTTTGTTTATTTTGATACTGTCATTCTTTTTAATTAAACTTGATAAACATGTAAGGGCTAGTGAGCCTGGTGATGATTTTGTCAAAGAAGCGAAATCAGCCATTCTGATTGAAGTAAATACCGGTAAAATTCTATATCAAAAGAATGCTCATGAAAAACGCTCACCAGCATCTATGACCAAAATCATGGCGATTTATCTCGTTTTAGAAGCAATAGATAAAGGACAAATTAAATGGGATGATGTTGTAACAGTAAGTGAACATGCAGCTAGTTATGGCGGAAGTCAAGTTTACTTAGAACCAGGAGAAAAAATGACCGTAGAGGATTTATTTAAATGTATGGTGATTGCGAGTGCAAATGATGCGACTATTGCATTAGCGGAACATGTGGCAGGTAGTGAGGAATTATTCGTTAACCGAATGAATGATAAAATTAAAGAATGGGGGCTTAAGGATACCGTTTTTATTGAACCAACTGGACTAGCAGAGATTAATGAAGGTCATTACTCTACAGCTTATGATATGGCGATGATGGCACGGGAATTACTTAAGAAGTATGAAGAAGAAACCACAAAATATTCGAGTATTTATGAAGACTATATTAGAAAGGATACTCCAAATCCATTTTGGTTAGTCAATACGAATAAGTTAGTTAGACATGTACCAGGAATTGATGGTTTGAAGACGGGATGGACTTCTTCAAGTGGTTATAATCTTACCGCAACAATGAAGAAACAAGGCATGCGATTAATAAGTGTCATCATGGGAGAGGCCACTAGTAGCCAACGTAATTTTGATACAGTAAAACTACTTAATTATGGTTTTAGCCAATATGAAGCTTATGAATATCGTCCTAAAGATTATGTGGTAGATGTTTATGAAAATCTTTTAATAACACCAAGGAAAGTTAAAGTTATCATCAAAGAACCTATCGTATTTATCGTTAAGAAGGGGGAAAAACCTGAAGGGTTAACTGAGAAGTATACTTATGAGATTAACAGGAAAGGTATAAGAAAGGATGAAGTAATTGGTAAGCTAGAAATTATCCAAAATAACGAAGTGGTTTATACTGCTCCATTATTTGTTGAAGAAGAGTGTAAGAAAGCAAATATATTTGAGGTGTTAAATCGGTTAATGAAGAACATCTTCTTCCAATAAAGCGATTCTGAAATCGCTTTTTCTTTTTGTCATTTTCGGATATTTATCATATTATAGTATGACAAGATTTAAACATTGGAGTGATACCATGCTTTATTTTGAAAAATATGAAGCAAACGGTAACGATTTTATCATAATGAATGAACTAGATGATAAGACACTGATACCAAAGATTTGTGATCGGCATTTTGGGATAGGAAGCGATGGATTAATTATCGTGAGGAAAGAAGCTAAAGGTTATTTTATGGAGTATTATAATGCCGATGGTAGTAGTGCTAGTTTATGTGGCAATGGCTTACGTTGTGTTGGTAAATATTTACAAAGAAATAAGTTAATCAATACTAATAACTTTGCAATTAATACAAATGCTGGTGAGAAAACAGGTCTGATTAATCCTGATGGTTCAATTACTATTAATCTAGGTATGCCCGAAATTAAGTGTCTTAATGAAGAACTACAAGTTGAAAACCGCATTTTCTTTGTATCACTAGTTCAATTAGGTGTCTGGCATGGAGTAATATATTTGGGCAATTTAGATGAAGAGTTGATGCATAAATATGCGCCGTTACTAGCAAAACATCCTCATTATACTGAGCACATCAATGTGAATTTCTGCGAAATATTAGGAAAAGACCACCTTAAGATTGTTACTTATGAGCGAGGAGTTGGCTTCACTCATGCTTGTGGGACTGGGGCATGTTGTAGTTATCTCGTTGGTAAAACCCTATATAACTTAAGTAATAAAGTGAAAATAACCTTCTTAGGTGGGGAAGCCTTTATCGAAGAGCAAGCGGATGGAATTTATTTAACTGGAAAAACAAATTTCATTTGTACTGGGTATTACGATGGGAAGGGAGAGGAATAATGGCTAATATAGCGCTTGTTGGGGCTACAGGATTAGTGGGAAGAACAGTTACTAAGATATTAGAAGAAAGAAATTTCCCTATAAATAATCTGTATCTCTTTGCGTCAAGCAAATCAAAAGGGAAAGTAATAGAATTTAAGGGACATGAAAATGAGGTAGAAGAGTTAACAGAAGCTAGTTTGTTAGAGAAAGAGCTTGATATTGCTTTTTTCACTGCTGGAGCTGAAGTAAGTAAAAAATATGTGCCACTTCTAAGAGAAAAAGGTGTTGTTGTTATCGATAATAGTAGTGCTTTTCGAATGGATGAAGATGTCCCCTTAGTTGTACCTGAAGTGAATCCAGAAGATATATTTAGACATAAAGGGATTATTGCCAATCCCAATTGTAGTACAATTCAAAGTGTGGTTCCATTGAAAGTATTATCCGACCATTATGGTTTAAAAAGGGTAGTATATGCGACTTATCAAGCTGTAAGTGGTTCTGGGATGTTAGGTATTAGTGATTTAGAGCATAACACATCTATTAAATATCCACATCCAATCACTAATAATATCCTTCCACATATCGATGTGTTTTTTGCTGATGGCTATACAAAAGAAGAATGGAAAATGATTGAAGAAACAAAGAAGATCTTGCATGATCCGAAACTTAAGGTTACCGCGACAACTGTAAGAGTTCCAATTAAAAATTGTCATAGTGTTGCGATAAATGTGGAATTAAAGCATGATTATAGTCTTGATGAAGTAAGGGAACTATTTAGAAATAGTAAAGGTATCATCTTAATGGACGATGTAAAAGAGAATATCTATCCGATGCCCATAGTAGCTGATGGTAAAGATGAAGTGTTTGTGGGAAGAATTCGGCGGGATGATACAGTTCCGTTTGGATTAAATCTTTTTGTGGTAGCTGATAACATTAGAAAAGGGGCTGCCACTAATGCCGTGCAAATTGCGGAGATTTTAATTAAGGGGTGTGTCTAATGCGGTTGTTTAAGGGGAGTGGTGTAGCGTTAATTACCCCTTTTAAGTATGGGGAAGTTGATTATGAACGGTTAAAAAGGTTAATCGATTTTCATGTTGAAAATGAGACCGATGCGTTAATCATTGCGGGTACAACGGGAGAAGCTTCAACCTTATCTAAAGATGAGAAAAAAGCTTTATATGAATTTAGTGTTAATTATGTAGATGGAAGACTACCTGTTATTGTGGGTACAGGTGGGAATAACACAAAGGATGTAATTGAGTTAAGTAAGTTTGCAGAGGCTGTTGGTTGTGATGGGCTACTTATTGTGACTCCATATTATAATAAAACAACCCAAGAAGGATTAATTAAACATTTTACAGTGATTGCCGATAGTGTCAGTATCCCTATTATCATGTATAATGTTCCAAATCGTACAGGATTAAATATGAAACCTAGTACAGTAGAAAAACTCTCTGTGCATCCTAATATCGCGGGGATAAAGGAGGCAAGTGGTGATATAACGCAAATAACCGAAATAGCCAAGTATGCATCTGAAAACTTTTATCTCTATTCAGGAAATGATGATCATATCTTACCCGTTCTAGCATTAGGTGGTAAAGGTGTGATCTCTGTCGTCGCAAATATCCTACCTAAAGATGTTCATGACTTATGTTTCGCTTATTTCTTGGGTAATATTGATAAAGCAAGAGAAATTCAACTCAATCTCTTTGATTTAATCAGATTACTCTTTATTGAAACTAACCCTATACCTGTTAAGGAAGCCATGGCGCTATTAGGATTAGATACAGGTGAAGTGCGTTTACCACTAATAAGAATGACAGAAAAGAATAAAGAGTTGTTAATAAATGAAATGAAGAATCTAGGTCTTTTATAAGGTGACAGTATGACTTTGGAACTCGTCCATTTTATCAAAAGTGCGAAAAAAACAACACCTGTGAAAGTTTATGTAAAAGGAAAACTTGCTAGCATCGATAATAATCAAGTAAAAATCTTCGGTTCTAGTGGATTTTATGTTCTCTATGGCGATTGGCATGATGTCAACATGATTCTAGAAACGAATAAAGATATGATTGAAGATTACTTAATCGAGAATAATTGTCGAAATAGTGCTGTACCATTATTAGACTTAACGAATGTAAATGCTCGCATCGAACCAGGTGCAATTATTCGCGATAAAGTTACGATTGGTGCTAATGCGGTTATTATGATGGGGGCTATCATTAATATCGGAGCGAGCATTGGTGAAGAGACCATGATCGATATGAACGCAGTAATCGGCGCACGGGGCATTATTGGAAAACGGTGTCACATCGGGGCGGGTGCAGTAATAGCAGGCGTTTTAGAACCACCAAGTAAAACGCCAGTTATTATTGAAGATGATGTGTTGATTGGTGCTAATGCGGTCATTCTTGAAGGTGTACGGGTAGGTAAAGGTGCTGTAGTGGGAGCAGGTAGTGTTGTGACCAAGGATGTACCTCCTTATACACTAGTTATCGGCGTTCCAGCTAAGGTTGTTAAAGAAGTTGATGAAGGTATCCAAGAGAAAACACAAATAATCCCTGATTTACGGAAGTAAATCAGGGATTAATAATTTATACCATTTCTATTTTTACTGATACTAATACTTTTTCTATTTATACTTTTATTTTTGTTTTTTTTAGATTCATATTAATAGATATTTATGTAAATATATTCTTCATGTTTTCTTCTTAGGTTTTCAACATTTTTTGCCAATATTTTTTAAATTAAGTTGTTATTAGACATTTAGGATTATTAAAATACCTATCTATCTTTGTCTATTATTGTCAGGCTGGTATGTTTAGTACTTAAAGTATGTTAAAGTTAGTGATAGATAGAGGGGTGAAGTGTGTGAGTTTATCAGCATATATCTATATTCGCGCCGATACACTTTTTGTTAGACTTACAGGAGAATTAGACCATCATACCTCAAAGAGTTTACGCGATCGACTTAATTCCTTAATGATGGAATATGATATAAAAAACCTCGTATTTAATTTAAAAAACCTCACATTTATGGATAGTAGTGGTATTGGAGTAATCCTGGGGCGCTACCACTACGTCAAACAGAATAATGGGACGTTAATCGTCTGTGAGATAAATTCACAAATCGAAAAGATTATTCAGTTATCAGGATTATATAAGATCCTAGTAATAACGAAGGATGAAGACCAAGCAATTAATTATTTGGGGGTGGCATGATGTTTAAACGAAACTATGCGGAAGTTGTCTTTGATGCATTAAGTCAGAATGAGGCGTTTGCGCGGATGGTTGTTTCTGGTTTCGTAATGCCACTTGATCCTACCATTGATGAACTGAACGAGTTAAAGACAATAGTATCTGAGGCTGTTACCAACAGCATCATTCATGGGTATGAGAATAAAAAAGGCAAAGTTAAAATGGTCATGGAATATGAAAATGAATGGATAACCTTGACAATTATTGATTATGGTAAAGGCATTGAAGATGTTAATAAAGCTAGAGAATTATTCTATACTTCCAAACCAGAAGAAGAACGATCAGGTATGGGCCTTACAATTATGGAAATTTTTTCCGATGAATTTTATATTAGTTCTAAAATAGGTGAAGGCACAATTGTCAAAGTTAAGAAGAAGTTGACCTGTTCGTGTGAGAATGATGTTTGAAAAGGAGTTAATAGAGAATAATTATAAGTTAGTTTGGTCAGTAGTTAATAAGTTAGGATATTTGAAAGAAGAAAAGGAAGATTTATTTCAATCTGGTTGTATTGGATTAATTTTAGCTGCCAAGAAGTATGATGCTTCCTTAGGTAATGCGTTTTCTACCTTTGCGATTCCTTATATTATAGGTGAAATTAAAAACTATTTAAGAAGTAAGAATCATATTAAAATTAGTAAGAAGATTCTTACATTAAAGCGTAAAATAAAATCAATAATCGAAGAAGATAATAATCTCTCTCTTCAGGAAATCGCAAAGAGACTTAATCTCTCTTATGAAGATGTGGTGCTAGGTTTTTCGCACCAACAACATCTCTTATCTTTAGAAAATACTTATCATGATGATGAGTCTACTTTAATGGATTTTGTGACTGATGTTGATGGTAAAGATATCGACTACAGCATTTTTGAAGTTAAGGAGCTGTTTCAAAACTTCACTAAACAAGAGCGTAAACTCATCGTTTACCGTTTTTATTATGGTTTAAATCAATGTGAAATTGCGAAAAAGTTAAAGATTTCTCAATCAAAAGTCTCGAGAATGGAGAGAAAAATCACCGAAATGATTAAAAAATATTATCTATCTTAAGCCATCTTTTGCGAAAGATGGTTTTTTATTTTCATAAATTTACGACTTTGAGAGATGATATTAATAGATAAATGAAGGAGGTAAACGATGAATAAGAACTATACCGAAATCATTAAGCAGAATGCGGTGAAACCACGATATTTACGTAATAGCATCGTAGCATTTGTGACTGGTGGTTTAGTTGGTATTGTTGGACAAGGCTTATCCGACTTGTATCGCTATGTCTTTAATTTAGATAAAAACAATGCGAATTCTTTAATGACGGTTACTCTAATTATCATCACAGCGATTACAACAGGTTTAGGAATTTATGATTCTTATGGTCAATTTGCTGGGGCAGGCGCGTTTATTCCTGTTACAGGTTTTGCGAATTCGATGACAAGTGCTGCCTTAGAGTCACGCAGCGAAGGAGTCACTTTGGGAATAGCAGCTAATATGTTTAAACTTGCTGGTAGTGTTATTGTTTTTGGGGTAGTATCAGCTTTTGTCTTAGGTACGATTAGATATTTGTTTTTTCATTAAGGTGATAGTATGGAACGTGCAACTTATATCTTTGATCGTGTTTATTTAAAAGGTACAGGTACTAGTGTTGGACCTTTAGAAAAACAAGGTCCATTAGGTGCTTATTTTGATCGTGATTATGAGAACAACTATTGTGGCGAGAAGAACTGGGAAGCAGCTGAAAGAAGGCTCCTAAGTGATGCGATTATACTTGCTGTTGTTAACTCCGGCTTTAAGATGGATGAGGTAGAACTCATCATTGCGGGAGATTTAATTAATCAAAATGTTATTAGTAATTATGCGATGCGAGACTTTGATACTCCTTTCTTAGGTATGTATGGTGCCTGTTCAACAAGTATGCAGACCCTCCTTACTGGTAGTATGTTTATTAATAGCGGGATGTTTAATAATATCGTTGTCGCAAGCTCCAGTCATAACTCAACCGCTGAACGGCAATTCCGTTATCCTACGGAATATGGTGGGCAAAAGCCACCAACGATGACCTTTACGGTAACGGGAGCAGGAGCAGCCTTAATTTCCTCCAAACCTAGTTCTATCAAGATTACTGCTGCGACTATCGGTAGAGTAATTGATGCGAAACAGAAGAATCCTAATGACATGGGTAGTGCAATGGCCCCAGCTGCAAGTGATACGTTAATTAGGCATTTCCGGGACTTAAATATTACTCCTGATTATTACGATATGATTGTGACTGGGGATCTATCAAAAATTGGTTCGCAAGTATTATTAGATATTATGAATTATGAAAACTATTCAATCGATAAGCTTCACCATGATTGTGGTAAAATGATATATTCTGAAGACCAAAAAGTGTTTGCAGGTGGTAGCGGTTGTGCTTGTTGTGCTGTTGTAACATATGGTTATATCAAGCATCTCTTAGAAACGGACCAGATTAAACGAGCCTTAGTTGTTGCGACCGGAGCGCTCCTTAACCCCATGATGACCTTGCAAAAAGAAACTATCCCTTGTATCGCTCATGCTGTAGCGTTTGAAAAATGTGAGGTGAAGTCATGATTTATTTAAATGCGTTTTTAGTTGCAGGTACAATTTGCCTTATAGGACAACTCTTAGTTGATGTCTTTAAGTTAACACCAGGACATGTAACTAGTTACTTCGTCGTAGTGGGTGCACTACTCGATTCTTTTAGTATCTATGATAAAATTATCAAGTTTGCAGGAGCGGGAGCCCTTGTACCAATTACGAGTTTTGGTCATTCCTTGTTACATGGAGCGCTAGCCAAAGCTGAAGAAATGGGTTTTATCGGTATTGTGATGGGTATGTTTGACCTTACAGCCAGTGGTATTACTTCAGCGATAATCTTTGCTTTCCTAGTCGCAATCTTCTTTAAACCTAAGGGTTAAAGGGGTGAAAGAATGCCCAGACCACTTACCCGAAAATTAGATGAGAATGTCGAATATTTAAAAGAGTTATTAGGTGTTGGCGTTAGTTTTGACATTGGTGTAAGAGAGTTTAATATTAAGAATGTCAGAATAGCGCTCTTTTACTGCAATAGTTTAAACGATAATTATGCCATAATTATGTTAATTAAAGAACTCTTACTTTTGGGTGAAGATGATGTTTATTTAAATAAACATGCTTTTCAAATTATCCATAATCACTTAGCTCTCCATCAAGTAAGTATAGCGGATGATTTAGACCAAATGGCTACGGCCATCCTCTCAGGCTTAATCGTCATTTTAGTAGAAGATGAATTAAAAGGGTTTATGTTAGACACCAGAAGATATCCAGGACGTAATCCTGAGGAGCCAGAAACCGAAAAAGTAGTGCGGGGTAGTCGTGATGGCTTTACGGAAAATATCATAATTAATCTAGGTCTATTAAGAAGAAGAATAAGAGATCCCTTATTTCGCTGTGAATTATATAAAGTAGGAAGTTTATCCCAAACTGATGTCTGTTTACTTTACATTGATAACTTAGTTGATCAAGATATTCTGAAAACAATACGGAGTCGCCTTAAAACCATTGATGTAGAAGAACTCGTCATGGCCGATAAGCAATTAGAAGAACTACTAACCCATAAATCTTGGAATCCCTATCCGAAAGTAAGATATACGGAAAGACCAGATACATTAGCAGTCCATTTATATGATGGATTAATCGGTATCATGGTTGATACTTCTCCTAGTGTCATGATTGCGCCAACTACATATTTAGAACAGCTACAACATGTTGAGGAGTACCGTCATACCCCCATCATTGGTAGTTTCTTACGCTTTGCGCGTACGGGTGGAATTTTAGTTTCCTTATTCCTCGTACCCACATGGATGTTATTTGTTTATGAACCAAGGTTATTGCCGGATTACTTAAAGTTTATCGGTCCAAGAGAAATCGGGACCATCCCGATAATAATTCAAATTATTTTAGGTGAAATAGGAATCGAATTCTTACGGATGGCTGCTATCCACACACCTACCGCTATGAGTACTGCTTTAGGTATTGTAGCTGGGGTCTTAATTGGTCAAATTGCCATTCAAGTAGGTTTATTCTCACCAGAAGTAGTTTTATATATTGCGGTTTCGGCCATTGGTGCTTATGCGACACCAAATTATGAATTAGGCCTCGCGAATAAGCTCGCGAAACTTTTTATAGTTGTGACTACTTACTTCTTCCGTTTATGGGGGCTAGTTGGTGGGATTATTCTTTATGTCCTCTTTCTTGCCTTTAATACGAGTTTTGGTAAACCTTATTTGTATCCTTTACTACCCTTTAATCTCAAAGACTTCTTACATATCTTTATAAGAACCAGTCAGTCTAATAAGAAACGTAAAAAAAGCTAAAGATTCATTTATTCTTTAGCTTTGTTTTTATTTAGAGATTTGTTTGACAAAGTTACTTTAAGTTCGGTAAAATATCAATTAGGTGATAATATGGAATACCTCGTCACAATCGATGAGTTTCATGGACCCTTGGATTTACTATTATATTTGATTAAAGAAGCGAAAATTGATATTGATCGGATTAATGTATCGGAAATCACCCAACAATATCTCGATTATATCCGTGCCATGGAAGATTTAAATCTCGAAATTGCGAGCGAATATTTAGTCATGGCTGCTTATTTAATCTACATCAAGAGTAGGATGATGTTACCTAAAGGTAATCTTGATGGTGAAAAAATTGATTATGAGGAAAATCCAGAAGAACATTTGAAACGACGGTTAAAATTATATAAATTATTTAAAGATATCATTCCTTATTTTCAGGAGCAAGAAGCCGAACGTGAAAACTTCTTGACAAAGATTCCTTCGGATCTTTCTGATGAACTGAAGATTGAAACGAAGGATTTTTTACTTCAAGATGTTGATATCTATGATTTATTGAGTGCTTATAACCGCGTCTTGAAGCGGTTCAGTTTACATAAACCCCTAAAAACGAAAATAAAACCGCAAACGATTACAATTGATGAACGTATCAATGAATTATCGGAATTGTTCCGTAACCGTAAACGACTTACTTTTATGGAAATCTTTACGGATAATATCACTAAAGAGTTCATTGTAGTAACCTTTATGGCAATACTTGAATTAACTAAGCATCATTATATTAGATTAAGACAAGATGCGTTATTCCAAGATATTTTTATTGAATACATTGAAGAGGAAATGAGGGAAGCACATGGATAGGACACAGTTATTAGCAGCACTTGAGGGTTTATTGTATGTAGCTGGCGATGAAGGGTTCACCAAAGAGGAGTTAGCTAACATCTTAGAGATTAGTAGTAAAGAAGTTGAAGAGTTGGTGGAAGCCTATATAGAACTATGCACTGATGAAGTCCGAGGTATTACAGTAATTAATACTGCTGGTCATTATCGCATGGCAACAAAAAAAGAGTATATCGATTTATTTCGCAAGGTTTATACTGGTAATAAGAAACGCTTATCCACTGCTGCATTAGAAGTAATTGCGATTGTGGCATACAAACAACCAATAACGCGAGCAGAAATTGAAGATATTCGTGGTACTAACTCCGAAAATGTGATTAGAAAATTAGTTGCCATGAGTTTTATTAAAGAAGTAGGAAGACTTGATACACCAGGTAAACCAATTCTTTATGGTACCACCAATGACTTCCTTGATTACTTTAACCTTTCCTCATTAGATGAACTACCAGAACTAGCAGATGATGTAGAAAAAGAAGTAGATGAAGAAAAGGATTTATTTGATTCAATGACGAAAATTAAAATTACTGAGTAATATAATCCTTCAACCAAAAAGGTTGAAGGATTTTTGTATATATATGACGCATTTTACAAGACTTTTTTACATATATTTCTTTAGGTGGTACGATGAAAAAAAAGATTGTCTTTATCTTGTGGATTCTCGTGATGATTATCTGGTTAATATTACAAGCTGTTAAAAATGTATCAGCAAAGACTGTACCAGTTATTAATAGTCAATGCGCCGTATTAATGGAAAGACATTCTGGTCGCGTCTTATATGAAAAAAATGCCCATACCCAAAGACCGGTAGCCTCAATTTCGAAAATTATGACTGCTATCATCGCCATTGAAGAAGGTTATCTTGATGAATATATAGAAATTAGTGAAGCAGCTACGAGACAAGTAGGTTCTTCGCTCTATCTCAAAAAAGGTGACAAGGTAAAACTAATTGATTTAATCTATGGGTTATTATTAAGAAGTGGGAATGATGCTGCCTATGCGATTAGTGAAGGCGTGGCGGGAAGCGTCAGTAATTTCGTTTATTTAATGAATGAAAAGGCTAAAGCATTAGGTTTAAAGAATACGGTATTTGAAAATCCTTCGGGCTTAGATGAAGATAGTAAGAATCTTTCCACGGCATATGATTTTGCGTTAATTACCCGTTATGCGATGGATAACCCCATTTATCGTAAGATTAATAACACTTCAGTTCATCAGGCGGAGAGTTTAAATGGTGAAAGGTATACCTGGTATAATAAACACCGATTAATCAATAATCATGATTATGTTATAGGAGGAAAAACGGGATATACAAGATTAGCCAAGCGTACCTTAGTATCAGTTGGCAAGAAAGATGATTTAGAACTCATTGTAGTAACTCTAAATGGAGTGAATGACTGGCAGGAACACTTAGACTTACTTCAGTATGGTTTTGAAGAATACAAATTAGTTACCTTACTTCGTAAAGGGTTATTTGAAGTAAAGGAACTAAACCAAATCTTTTATCTTGATGATAAAATAGTCTACCCCATTAGGGAAGATGAACTTAATCAGTTTCGTTTTTTTATTGATGTTAATGACTATCAACGTTATTATTTACATTTGGTTAAAGATGGAGAGATTTTACTCACAAAAGAAATTTATCCTTACGACAAATCATATAGTGTACTAGATAATAGTTTTACGATCCGAGATTTGGGGGAAGAATTGATGCGCACTTTTCGTGATGTCTTTTGGTAAATAAAATATGGCTCTTACTATTTATAATTGGGATTGCCTTTGCGATATATAATAATCGGATTATTGAGATTAATAATACTCTTTTAGAAGCACCGCAAGAGGCGGTGAAACTCATCTTGAACTTAACAGGATTATATATCTTTTGGAATGGTATCTTACAAATTGCGAAAGATTGTGGATTAATCGAGAAGTTTGCTCGACGAATCTACTTCTTGACAAAATTAATCTATCCCGAGTTACCAGAAAACCATGAAGTTCATGGTTACCTCGCCAGTAACATGGCAGCCAATATGTTAGGTTTAGGTAGTGTTTCCACTCCTCTAGGTATAAAAGCGATGGAAGAGATGAAAAAATTAAATGGCAATAAAGATAGTGCAAGTCGTAGTATGCTTACCCTCGTACTTATTAATAGTTCTTGTTTAACATTATTACCTACAACCATTATCTCATTAAGAAAAGTATATGGTAGTAGTGATCCCACTAAAATAATCCCCTTAATCATCCTTATATCATTTCTTACAACCATGACAGCAATCATCATTGACCGGATCTTTTATTTCCTCAATAAAAAGAAGTTTAAGTAGAGTGATAGCATGAACTATTCTGTATATATCATTCCCGTTATCATCATTTCCTTAATGATATATGCCTATCATAAAAAGATTAATGCCTACGAGAGTTTTATTAAAGGTGCCAAAGAAGGACTAAAATATTCTTTTGAAATTCTTCCATATGTAGCAAGTATGATTATTGCGACTAGCGTCTTTCGGAGTTCTTTGTTTGTAGAAACAGTTACTAAATTTCTCAATTTAGCGAAAATCATCAACTCTGATATCTTAACTTTCATGATCTTTAAACCCATTTCTGGGATGGCAAGTCTAGCAGTGTTAAAAGAAATTTATCAAACCTATGGAACTGATAGCTTCTTAGGTATATTTGCGAGTGTTATTCAAGGTAGTAGTGATACTACCCTCTATATCATTACGGTTTATTTTGGGGCAATCGGTGTTAAAGAAATCAGATACGCGATTAAAGCAGGGCTCCTAAATGATATTATAAGTTTTCTCATCGGATTTCTTATTGTCTGGTTGTTTTTATCAGTGTAAAACGTTATCATTGATAAAGCTTATTGACTAACAATTGAAAATAATTATAATGTTAGGTAATTGAATAAGGAAACTTATCAAGAGTGGCGGAGGGACTGGCCCTGTGAAGCCCGGCAACCTGCATAAGTATGCAAGGTGCTAAATCCTGCATGGTTAATCCATGAAAGATAAGTAGAAACTTAAACCTTTCTGCTTATTGAAAGGTTTTTTTATTAGGAGGAAAACATGATCAGGTTAGAAAATGTCGTAAAACACTATCGAACTACTGAAGCGGTAAATGGCGTTACCTTAACCATCAATAAAGGGGAAATATATGGCATTATTGGGTATAGTGGTGCTGGGAAAAGCACTTTAATCAGAATGATAAATTTACTAGAAAAACCAACAAGTGGAAAACTATATGTCAATGAGATCGATTTATTGGGTTTAAGCCCTAAAGAGTTAAGGCTACAAAGACGGAAAATCGGGATGATATTCCAACATTTCAATCTCTTATCTAACAAGACAGTGTTTGATAATGTTGCCTTTCCTTTAAAGATTGCGAAAGTAAAAAAGGACATCATTCATAACCGTGTTACGGAGTTACTTAATTTAGTAGGAGTAAGTAGTAAAGCGAATCATTATCCAAGTGAATTAAGCGGTGGCGAAAAACAAAGAGTAGGGATTGCGAGAGCTTTAGCGAATAATCCTGAAGTACTCCTATGTGATGAAGTAACGAGTGCTTTAGATCCCGAAACAACGAAGCAAATCCTCAATCTCTTAAAAACCATTAACGAAAAGTTTGGGATAACCATTGTTTTGATTAGCCATGAAATGGCGGTGGTTAAAGAAATATGTCACCGCGTAGCCGTGATGGAAAAAGGCAAAATAATCGAAGAAGGTTTGGTTATTAGTCTTTTCACTAGTCCCCAAACAAAAACTGCACAGAACTTCGTTAAACAGATTACTGATTTAAACGGTGATGTACTAGAAGATGAGAAGTTGAAAGTAAAATACCCTGAGGGTATTTTAGTAAAACTTCAATATATTAATGATAATGTTGAGAAACCCCTAATATCTTCCTTGGTAAAAATGTTTGATATTGATGTAAATATTTTGCAGGGCAAAATCATCCCCACTAGTAATGGATCCTATGGACTACTTTATGTTCAATTAACAGGAAATGATCTATCACAAGCAATCAAGCATTTAGAGAAACAAGGGATCGAGGTGAAGAGAATTGACTAAATTAGATTGGAAATTTATGTTTGAAGCTTTAAAAGAAACATTATATATGACTTTTATGACCACCTTTATTACCTTTTTCCTAGGATTAGGACTGGGGTTACTATTATATTTCAGTTCAAAACGGGAAGAGAGAGTGTTTAAGGTTATCAATTTTCTAACATCGCAAATTATCAATATTTTACGGGCTATACCTTTCATTATCCTAATCATTCTCTTAATTCCCTTCACTAGATTAATTGTTGGGACCATCCTTGGTCCAACAGCCGCCCTCCCTGCCTTAATAGTTGGTTGCGTACCTTTCTATGCGAGACTGGTGATGATTGGCTTAAATGAAGTTGATAAAGGGGTAATAGAAGCTAGTAAAGCTTTTGGGGCAACTAATTTTCAGATTATTACTAGGGTCTTAATCCCTGAAGCACTTCCAGCCATCATTTCAGGGATTACCGTAACATGTGTTACACTAGTAGGGTACACTGCCTTAGCTGGTGCGATTGGTGCAGGTGGATTGGGTCATTTAGCTTATATGGAAGGGTTTCAACGTGGTCGTAACCAAGTTACGCTAGTTGCGACGTTATTCTTACTTGTAATTGTCTTTATAATTCAACTAACAGGAGATTACATCACAAAGAAAGTCGACAAGAGGTGAAAGAAATGAAAAAAAATCTATTAGTTTTATTAGTTGTTTTAGCTGGTTTATTATCAAGTTGTAATCGCAAAACTCAAATTCCTGATGATGAAATTTGGGTTGCGGCAAGTTATACTCCCCATGCGGAAATCCTAGAACAAGCCAAACCTATATTAAAAGAAAAGGGTTATACTTTAAAAATCATCCGTTTACCAGATTATGTTACTCCTAATCAACGCTTAACAGATGGTGATGTCGATGCAAACTATTTTCAACATTTACCCTACTTAGAACACTATAATAAGCAAAATGGTACGGATATTGTGAGTGTGGCTGGTATTCATCTTGAACCAATTGGTATCTACTCAAAGACATATACTAGTTTAGATAATGTTCATGGTGCCACTGTTTATATGAGTAATTCACCAAGCGACGAGCCACGCTTAATAAGAATTTTAGTGGATAAAGAGTTAATCACACTAAAAGAAGGTGTTAAGATAGAAGCTGTTCGCGTTCGAAATATTGAAGATTACTTAGCGGAAAACCCCTATAATCTGAAGTTTAATAACGATAATGACCCTGGTTTATTAGTTGAAATCTACAAGAATGAACAAAATTCTTTAGTTTTAATTAATACTAATTTTGCCTTAGACCATGGATTAAATCCCATTGAGGATGCTTTAGCAATGGAAAGTCCTAATGATAATCCTTATGTAAATATCATAGCAACGCGAAGAGATATGATTGATCATCCGAAAATTAAAACTTTAGTTGAATTATTAACATCAGAAGCAATTAAGCAATTCATCCATGACCACTACAATGGAGCAGTTATTCCATCATAAAAAAATATTCCCGCTTGGGAATATTTTTTCTTGTAATGGTGGATTTTGCTTTATTAATGGAAAGAAATGTGTAAAATAGTAATAGATACATGGAGGTGAAAAAATGGAACGTCTACAAAAAGTAATAGCAAATCGTGGATATACAAGCCGACGCAAAGCTGAACAATTAATCCTTGAAGGTAAAGTAAAAGTAAATGGGGTAGTAGTTAAAGAACTTGGTATAAAAGTAAGTGATAAAGATGAAATTGAAGTTGAAGGAATTCCACTTACTAAAGAAGAAAAAGTATATTATGTAATAAATAAACCACGGGGCACAATCTGTGCTGTAAGCGATGATAAGAATCGCCCTGTTGTGGTTGACTTTCTCCATAAAAATGGTGTTAAAGAACGTATTTATCCTGTCGGAAGACTTGATTATGATACTTCAGGTGTATTATTACTAACTAATGATGGTGAATTAACTAATCTCTTAACGCACCCTAAAAGCCAAATTGAAAAGACGTATTTGGTGAGATGTGAAGGGATAGTTAATAATCATGATTTAATGAGACTTAGAACAGGTGTGTTAATTGATGGGTATTTAACGCAAAAAGCAAAAGTAGAATTATTAAGCGTCGATAAAAAAAATAAATCCTCCCAAGTAAGGATAACCATAACGGAAGGAAAATATCATCAAGTTAAGAAAATGTTTGAAGCGATAAACCATCCTGTGAAGAAGTTACGAAGAGAACGGTTTGCCTTTCTCGATGTAGAAGGTTTAAAACCAGGAGAGTTTCGAAAATTAAAAATTCATGAAGTTAAGCAATTATATGTATTAGCACGCTTCAAAGAGCCACATAAACGCAAGGGTTATAAGATTAGAAGGTATTAATTCATTAATAATCACAAACGCGACCTTCATAGATTAAGGTGGCGTTTTTTATTTGTTCAAAATCTTTTGGTCTAATTAAAGAAAAATCCTTCTCGCAATGCCACACCTTACCTTTATGAAGTACTTCAGCAACAAATTGGCTACAAAAGTAGTGATGGGACCGTTTTAGTTTAAGGCCAAACATAGTTGTTAATATACCAAGATAATTGTATTTATATGTATCCTGAAAACGAATAAATTCATTGATACATTCTCTCAGTGTCACATATTGTTCATCAGTAAGCATAACTTTATATACTTTACAACGAGCATTTTTGAGTTTTCGAAATAGACCACGGTTTTTTCCTTCAATGATAAAACCACCACCAATAGGGGTGGCTATCTTTTTACGACCAAAACTATAGAACTCGTTTAAGTCAGGATCAAAACCAATGGATACATGGCTATAGCGAGCTCTTGTATAAATTTTAATAATTTTGGAGATAATGGTGCCGGAGTGACTTAAAATGATGTAGATTTCCTTCATTTCTATCACCAAAAAAAGTAAATTTTAATCTATTTTAACGAGAGATTATTTAGTCGTCAATTACTTTTTTACACTTGTGAGGTTTTTCCCTAAAGTAAGCACTTTCTTACGTTTATTAATAATTTTTGGAAAATAAATAAGGAAAACACAAATGGTTGTTATAACAGCGATGGTATCAGCTACAGATTCAGAAATGAAAACACCATCGATACCAATATAGATAGGTAAAATTAAAGTTAAAGGTACTAGTAAAATAATCTTACGTAAAGAAGCGAGAGTAATAGAAATTAAGGTTTGTCTTAAGGCGACAAAAGCACTTTGACAAGCGATTTGCAGCCCGAAAATGCTCATACCGATGAAGAAAATCCTTAATAATTTTGGTGATAGAGACAGTAATTCGGGATTACTATTAAAGATTTGCGTGAGGTATTGCGGAATACAAAGAATAATTAAGTAACAGAGGAGAGAGTGGGTAACACTTACCTTTAAGAGGATCTTTACTGTCGCATTTACTCTTTCAAAAGCACCACTACCATAATTATAACTTATTAAAGGTGAACTACCACTAGCGAAACCATTAATTGGTAAAGTAATAAACTGCATTAAGGAGAGCGCAATGGTGATGATATTTAAGTAAATTACATAATTTTCGCCCCCGTATTTTTTGATTTGGAGATTAAAAGTTATTTGAACTAAAGATTCAGTAGCACTCATAATAAATGGTGATACTCCTAAAGCAATAATGCTGAGGATAACTCTAAAATCTGGCTTAAAACGCGAAAGACTTAGTTTCAAGGTTGATTTTTTACTACTTAAGAAACTTATGATAAAGATACAAGAAACAGTCTGAGAAATAATAGTAGCGATAGCAGCACCTTTAACTCCTAAACCAAATTGAAATATAAATAAAGCATCTAGGATGATATTCAATAGCGCACCGATTAGATTAGAGATCATCGTAATATTAGTAAACCCTTGAAATGTTAGATAAGGAGTTAATCCAAGGTTAAGTAAGACAACTACTGAACCTAAAGCATAAATTACTAAATAATCCTTGGCATATAGGATGATTTCTTGTTTAGCACCAAATAGATAGAGTAAATCAACTGAATATGTGATAACGATTATTGTGAGAATAATTCCAGTTATTAGAAGCATCAAGAAACTATTCGTCATGATGTTCCTAGCATCTCTGACATTCTTTTCCCCAAGTTTAATCGCTGCTAAGGGTGCACCTCCCATCCCAAAAAGTTGGGCAAAGGCACTTATAATTGCGATAATGGGAAAGGTGATACCAACACCAGCTAATGCTTCTTTACCAATCTCAGCGATATTACCAATATATATGCGGTCAACGATATTATACAAAACATTTATTAATTGACTAACAATTAGTGGCAACGATAGTTTTAAGATAGTTTGGACAATATTACCTTCAGAAAGCAGTTTTTCTTTTTCGTTCATTGTTTCATCACCTTGTGAAAAAATACTATATCCATTTTAGCACTTTTAAATATAAAATAAAGCTAATATTACTAAAAATAAATACTAACATAAGGTTAAGATAAAAAGGTTCAAACTTAAAACAACGGTTAAGTTTGAACCTTTTAATTATATATTATTTTTTTATTTTATTATTGTTGTATATTGTATTTGATTTACT
>JAAYWZ010000116.1 GCA_012516175.1 Bacilli bacterium | reverse complement strand
GATCAAAAGTGATATTATTATCTTTCAAATTAAGTGATTTTAAGATACAATAATTATGAGACATATTTCCACTCCTTGGTTTAGTTTGTTTTGTTCAAATCATATTCTATCAGGGTATTGGAAATATGTCTCACTTTTTTTATATAAAATATGGTGTGAGTTTGTTTACCCACACCAAATATTATAGAACCGTTTACCATAATCGCACTAAAAGGTGTACCGCCTTGATTACCATAATGGGGATAATGCCAATACAAGGTATCGCAGCTAAGCTCGTTATTAGTAAATAAAGGGACAAGACTAACTCAAATACATTGTTGCTTAGGTTTTTGCGATAAATGAGCTAGTTCTAGAATGGTCGGTTAAAGAGCAGTGGGAATTACTGGTACATTACATGTTTTTTCATCCCATTTGGTTGGGGTAATTTAAAAAACAATGGTACCTGTAAACCAACTTTATACATCCAACCCTTACCATCACGTAAGGGTGAATTGCTAGTTGGACAAACTCTTTCACTTACTAAGCCACCATTATCACTCGTAATGATAATTAAGGTTATCATATTGTCCTGTTTCTTAAAGGGTATTAATTAAGCGCCCAATGTTCCAATCTAAGTTATAAATCATAGCAACATACACTGGGTTACCTTGGATTATTTGTTTTTTTGAGAACAAGGTTACGCATATGGTGGACAGGATAATAACCACATTCTACAAATTCTTGTTTATTATTAAAATTCATATCTTGACATATCTTTTCAAAATATTTAATATCTTTTTCCTTGACTTGAAGCGGTGTATGGACTGTATAATGCCAGAGATTTAAGAAGAATGGTTCATTTTGCTTGTTTTTTATTAAGTTTATTATCTCATTAGTTAGTAGGTCTGTTAAGTATTCACCTTGAGGACCATCAGGAAAAGTTGGGATATGATAGGGGCTAAAATAACTAGAAACGGGACGACCATAATCACAACCACCAATATTAACATGTTGGCTAGTACGCTTCGCTACCCAAATGCCATTTACCCACATGATAGGTATTATAACCACCTTTTTTTAAGGCTTAGGCTAGACTACACTCGGACAAGGGTAAGTATTCGCCATTACAGGCTCCGATTACTTTTCCTCGTTCTTCCTGTGCGCCAAGATAATTGGTAATCCCTACTCTAGAGGGATATTTACCAGTTAAGATCCTTGCCCGAATAGGTGAGCAAACAGGAGATGTGGCATAAGCAGAGGAAAAGATAACACTTTCATTAACTAATCGGTCAGTGTTAGGTGTTTCATAGAAGTTACTTTCTTAACAGGCTAGTCCTTCCACTCTAAATCATCAATACAGAAGAGAATAATATTTGGTTTCACATAATCACCTACAAATTTCTATTCACTTAAGTTTACCACTTTTATCCCAAATTGCGATAATAACTTGGTAAAAAAAAGACCATCTTGACGATGGTCGTGGGATTGTGTGACTATGATGTCACATAAGAAAGTATATGTGAAAGGGAGAGGAGAAGTATGATAGAAGAATAGGGGGGGATTCATTATGAAATTGTCGCAACTTTTCGTTGCAGTTATATTATGATACTACATTATCCTTTTTATGCAAAAAACGGAAAAAAATTTTACAGATTTTTATTCTACATTTTAAATATATAAATTAAACCTTAAATGAACATTAAAAGTTGATAAATAATGATAATTATCTGATAAATAATTGTCGAGATAATTAAAATCATGTACAATAAAAAGTGACAGAAGGAGGGTTATCGTGCTGACAGTTAAGAAACATCGGAAGGATATTTTTTTATTAAAGTATAATAAAATAGAATTAGAGAAAACATTGGATAATTTAATTCATTATTATAAAACGAAAGAAGTTGGTAATCTAAGTTTTTTAAGTAATAAGCAATTACCAGAAAGTGAGATTGAAAAAGAAGTAAGAGAATATACCAAGAATCTCTTAATGTCCGTTGAAGAGGGAGCATATAGACACGCACTAGAAAAAATTGCCCAAGAACTACCCGATTCTCCCTTGCTCAAGGAAATAAAGCAAGTTAGAGAAGAATATAGTGAAGTTGAAGCAAAAATATATTTCATTTTTGTGGTTGGTTTATCACTAATATCCTACTTATTATACATTAGTGATTTATATTACCAACAATTCGTTCCGATTATCTCTTTATTAGTAGTATTAAGTTTATCTTATTTCTTTAGTCCAAAAATGGTAATTAAGTTAGGCATCCTATTAGGATTTATTAATCTATTAATCATGTATCCCTTAAAGGAAATCTTAATTGATGCTAAATATAGTTATATTATCTATGTTTTTGTATTCTCGATTATTCTAGGTGTTGTTTGTGCTTTTTTACCAAGGATAATACTATCTCTAACCGCCAAATCGAACTTAAATCTCTTAGTACGTTTAAGTATAGGTATATTTAGTGCCTGTCTACTATTTATGTTTTTACCAGGTGTTGGTGATTATCTCTTTCACAAGAAGATACAGTTTCATATTTTAGAAATCATTCAACCAATTTTAGTTACGGCAGTTATTGTCCAAGCGGTTGACATCTTTATTAAGTATGAAAAGAAGGATGTTTTTAAGAAGTGAAGCGTTTCTTAACTAACAATAAACTTCAAACAGTAATAGCTTATTACTTTTTCATGATATCTTTATTATATAATTTAGTTATAATTGATTTTTCAAAACTTGATATCTTTAATATCATCTTAATTAGCATTATAATAT
>JAAYWZ010000115.1 GCA_012516175.1 Bacilli bacterium | reverse complement strand
TTTTTCATAAATATTAATAAAGGTGAATCCCATAATACTAGAATTCACCTTTATAAATATTTTTAAAATAATCTTTGTATTTATATTGTAATTGATTTATTCGAGAAAAACCGCCTTTAAGATGTTTCTCTAATAAAGGTTTTATACCCTGTTCTTCTTTATTTATAATTAGTTGAATTAAATCTTTATGCTCATTATATAACTGATTCATCACATTTTTGTCAAAAATATCAAGTAAACGGAAACGCATATAATGAGGTGAAAGCTTAGTGTATATGTTCCAGATGGTTAATCGATCAGCAATTTCGAAAATCATCCGATGAAACTCATTATCTAGACTATTAAACTCAATTATTGCATTCTTGATATTATCCGCATAGTCAATAACTATTTTCTGTTTAGATAAGTTAAGTAATAAGGAGTTCAATTGTGTTTGTGTAATATTATCCATTACCTTTTTTATTAATGCTGATTCTAATTCGATTCTCATGTAAGTAATATCATCGATGTATTTCATATCGATTAAAGATATAAAAGTCCCTTTTTGCGGTATAACATCAACTAACCCTTCCTCTGATAATTTTAAGAGGACTTGTCTAATCGGCGTTCGGGATACACCAAAACGCTCTGCAAGTTCAGTTTCACTAATGGCAGTACCTGGTTGTAAATCTAAAAGCATTATCTCATTCTTCAAAGTTTTATAAATCGTATCATTCATTTTATTCTTAAACATATTAACACCTTTGTTCTTACCTTTAATATTCATAGTATAACATTAACTATTTATGTTTTCAACAGATAGTATACTAGTGTATCAAGCAGACAACCTAAAACGTCTTTATTTTTCTGTTAAGCAATATTACAATATAAATTAAGAGATATTTAAGGAGGAGAGTATGTTAGGGATAATTGTTTTAATCATTTTGGGGATTGTATCTATTATAAATCTGTATGGGGAGTATGGAGGGAAGTTAAAACTAAGGTATTTTTCTAAGCCAATATTAATGCCATTATTAATAATTTATTATGTGGTAACAGTACAAGATATAAATGTTCTTATTATCCTTGCTTTATTATGTTGCCTTGCAGGGGATGTATTCTTGATGAAAGAAGAAAAACTTAATGTAATGTTGGGAATAGGATCATTCTTCTTAGGTCATGTTTTTTACATTACCTATTTCCTCATTAGTATTGATTTTATCTTCCCACCATATTTCTACTTATTAATCATTCCTTATATTGTAGTAATTATTATTTTATTTAAACTAATATATCCATACATGGGAGATTTAAGAATTCCTGGTTTTCTCTACATGATAATTATTACATTGATGAGTTTTACAACAGCTATTCGTTATGATGCCGTAACTCTAGTACCATATTTATTACCTTTATTCGGTTCATTATTTTTTATAGCCTCAGATACTGTATTAGCACTAGGAATGTTTAAAACCAAAATCAAATATGGTGATGTAATTGTGATGTTAACTTACATTCTCGCCCAAACCTTAATCACAATCGGTGTAACTATATAAAAAAGGAGAATATTATAATTAGTAATAATATACAATGGTGTAAATGAAAAAGTCTTAAGATTTAATAACTAATTCTTAAGACTTTTTCATTATAAGATTATAATTCAATTACCTCAAAAGGATGTTCATAAGCACAATTTACAGCTTTCTTAATAACTTCTAACATGTCAATAGCGACACTATCAGGCCGATATGTAATCTTATCAATGGATTCAGTTGTTAATGCTTTAAACCACATGAGACTTGCAATATAACGACCATAATCTAAAGATAAGTGAAACCCGTCCCGATTAAGATTATCACCAATAACACTAGTGCGCATATTTTGAATTGCGGTACCAGTAGGAATTACCCCCGATATACTATCATTAGTTAAAATAACTTCTCTAACTGCATTCACGATGGCTTTATACATCGTGTATTGGTCATTGTTGTAGTAGTCAAAATGTGGATGATCACTACCATTTGGATATGCCCAGGTCATGTTCCAGAGAATTTTACAGTTTTGATTATATTCTCTAATGAAATTAATAAGATTATTTAAATAAGGTTGATATGTACCGGGTAATCCACTTTTACCACTTGCTTGTTGAAGCGTAATAACATCCCATTCTTCATCTAAAATACCGTCTTTTAATTTTACACTAGGTGTTTCAATCCATACTCCATTAGTGTTTTTAGCATAGAGATATTCGGCAATTGCGAAGTTGGCATTCTTCCAATGCCTTTCTAGACTACATCCTGGTACAATTAAGTTACCTAAACGAATATCAGTATAACCAGCATTTTTAGCTATATCCCATAAGTATTCGACACTATCTTGACTAAAACTATTTCCAATTGCGAGCACTTTTAAACTTTTCATCTAAATCTCACCCCTTTAAAAATAGAATTGTGCAGAGATGAAAAAACTCGCATATTTTTATTCTGTTGATTTATTGTTATTATATTCTTAGAGTTTATGATGGTTTTATAGAGAAATATTTATTTTTTACAATTATATCACATGTAATATAAGATGTTAATTAATTGTTTAACAAAAATACTCTCTTCTTGCAAGAAGAGAGTAATAATTATTAGTCTTTTAAGGATAAATCTCCTCGAACAATCCATTTTTTATAACGGAAGAATACATCAACGAGATACACCAAAACGATTGGTAAAAGGATTTGCATAACTAATATAGTAATGAATGTATATGGTTTATACCCCATCGCATCTAATGTCCCAAATTGCCCAACTAATCCTGATGTTCCCATACCACTACCAATTTCGGTCGTTTGCATCTTAAAGACTAAAGTTGATATTGGGCCTAAGATGGCTGATACGATAATCGTTGGTAACCAAACGATGGGTTTCTTTAAGATATTCTTAAATTGTAACATTGATGTTCCAATCGCAATGGAGATAACTTCACCAATACTATTATCTTTTCTAGACATTACCGCAAAACCCAACATTTGCACACAACAGCCCACCACTGCCGCACCACCAGCGATTCCATTTAAGTTAATCATAATCGCGATTGCGGCACTTGAGATTGGTGCTGTAAGGGCCATTCCCATGATAACTGAAATGATTATTCCCATTAAGAAAGGTTGATATTCTGTCGCATGCTTAATGAATCTTTCTAAAGCTGTCATCGCACTTCCGATAGGTTTATGAATTAATAACGCTACGCCAAAGGCGATTAAACTAGTCAATAAGGGAACTAGAAGAATATCAAGCGGTGTTTTCTTTCTAAGAATTAGCCGGCACCCTTCAATCGCCGCGATAGTAGTTAAGTATACTACCATTGGATTACCAGTAGCTGTGGTAACACCAATACGCCCACCAATACCACCAGCAACAGCCCCTGCGATTAAAGGTAAACCTTTAACGCCTAAACTCCAGGCAACACCTATCCCAATCCCTATACCCATGAATGATTTTAAAATATCACTTAAAGTAGCTAACTCATTAAGATGAATTAGTTTACCAATTTGACCAATAATAACCCCTATTATTAAAGTAGAAAAGAGTCCTAAGGCCATCCCATTAAAAGTTTTTACAAAGTAATCTAATACTTGATTTAATACTTTCTTTTTTTCCATTTCCTACCTCGTTATTATGATTTTTGTTCTTTCTTTAATTCACAATTATAGCATATTCTGTTTTTTGAGAAATATAAATAAATAATATTAATAGAAATAAAAACACTTACATAAATATTACTTATAATATTTATGTACTGAAGTAAGGTAGGATTTATAATAATTGAATCTTGTAAATTCCTTAATAATGGTTTTCAATGAATTCTCTTTTTATATTCCCATCAACCTCATGATTAATTCTAATCCATCAATAACTTCCGTTTGAATAATCTTTAGATTCTTTTCCTCAGTATTGGGTATAACAGTAATAATACAGGAATTATCAACGATTTCACAGTTGATAAAATCCTTACCGAGAAAATCTTTCGCAGCTTTGTGGATTAGCGTTCTAAATCTATCAGCATATAAGACTTGTTTATATTGTGGTAATAAAGTTAAAACTATCCGCTTATTATCATCTAATTTTACATATTCTACATATTTCTTTAATTCAAACATCATTTATCCCCCTTAACATGTTTTTGTTCATGTTTTAATAACCAGTCTTTAACCCATGTGCGGTCACCTGCATATCCAATTAGTTTACCATTCTTACCAATTACACGATGACAAGGAATGATAATCGGGATTGGGTTAGCTTTACAGGCACCACCAACAGCTCTAACACCTTTAGGATTGTCAATACCATTAGCCACATCCTGATAAGAACAGGTTTCGCCATATGGTATTGTAGTTAAATAATCCCAAACCAGCATCTGAAATGAACGACCTTTAACATCTAAAGGTAGATCAAAGGATTGTCTGAGTCCTTGAAAGTATTCGGTCAATTGCCTTGTGACAATTGCACAATGGTTTTTGTCTAGTTTTAAGTCAGGATTTTGTTTAAGATAGAGTTCCCAATCTTCCTTAAACAATTCTAAACTACACAAACCCTTTTCACTCATCACAATCAAAATCTCACCTAGCGGTGATGTATAGATATCGTATACTCGCATCTTATCCACATCCTCTAGTATCTTTACTTCTCATTATATCAGATTTTTCCTTAATTCAATACTTAATAATCAATTTTGACATTTATCACAGATTTTTCTGAGAGAATTACCATAATATAAATGTAGTCAAGTTAAGGAGGTTTCTATGAACATTACTGTTAAATTAGATGTTAGGACTATTCCTGTTAGCGACAAACATCCCACTATTATTAAAACATTTCTTGCTTTAAACCCTGGAGAAACGCTAGAACTAATCAATGATCATGATCCTAAACCAATGTACTATTACTTATCTGCTGAATATCCTAACACCTTTACTTGGGAATATTTACAACAAGGACCCATTACTTATCGTGTAGCTATTACAAAAAAGTAAGGATTTTAAGTCAAACTTAAAATCCTTTTTCTGTTGACAAAAAACTTAAAAATGATAAAATACAGATTACCCTAACAAGGAGCATTTATCATGAAAAAAATCTGCAAATATATGATGATATCCATCATTCTACAATTAGCTTACTACTTTTTAATTATGAAACCATATCTTAATACAAAAGGTTGGCATCATAACCCCCTTAGTATCATAAGTATCGTATTCTTTCTTTATCTTTTTATAAAAGAAAGTAAGTATACATTCGTAAGGCAGTTTTCAACCTACATGCAACTTATCGGAATAAGTCTTGCGACCTTTGTGGTGATAAACTGTATACTTGTCTATTTATCACTATCTAATAACATCTTAACTGCATCTTTATACTTAGTTATTTTTGACACCACCACACCAATATATAAATCATCTTACTTAACTGATTTTGGGGTATATCATTTTGTGATTTTACAGTTTATTATCTTTTTCTTTAATGTTTTTGTGAATATAATTAAAAAAGATGATTATTTTGCTAAAGTAAAATTTAGAAAAATCTTTAGATTACTTACAATACTCTTATTACTTGGTGTTGGTATTCTAATGTTTAAAAACATCCACAGCTTTTACTATAACATCTTTTACATAACTGCATTTTTTTTATTCTGGTTAATTATGCCCTTTTTCTTTAGACTCTGTGATTCCTACTTTAACTTCATTCCGTATTTATTTGGTTTAATTATCACAGTAATGAGTCATTGGGTAATACTAAACTTAGTTATTCCCTATCTAAAACTATTTGGTTATTCTTATCAAGGATTATTTTGATAAAAAAAGCCATCCAACTTGGATGGCTTTTATTAATCCACTAAATCGATAGTCCCTAACAATACATGTGCTAAACCAAAACCAATGATTCCCGCACTCACCATGGGCATTAAGCGTGTCATCATATCTTGTTGTTTTCGTTGATTTCTAATTGTTAAGGTTACACCTAAAGCTGTAACACCCGCACCTAAGATTGTAGGGATTAAACCCTGTTTCATATCCTCACTCCTTTGAAGTTAGTATCTACTATTAGTTTCTAATTGTTAGGAGTAATTATGCTTGGAAAAAGTTTTCTGTAAGATACTTTTTAACTTCTAGGAGATTATTAAAACATTTATATATTTTATCTTTTACTGCTTCATTTGGCTCAATCATGTCAGGAATCATTATAGGTATCATATTCGCATTAAAACTAGCGATAATACCAGCAATAGAATCTTCTAATACGATGGTTTTTGTGGGCTCACAATTAAGTTTTTCACATACCTTAAGAAAGATTTCTGGGTGTGGTTTTGACTTAGTGATTTCATCACCACAAAAGATATAATCAAAATAAGGGACTAACTTATGAAGATTCAATAATTTTAATGCTCGTTCTCTGTTAGTAGAAGTAGCCACAGCCTTTTTTAGAGGTTTATCTTGTAAGTAGTCTAATAATTCCTTTAATCCAGTTTTTAACGGTAATCCTTTATTATTAATAATTCTGTCAACTACTTGATATCTTTCTTGTTTTAATTCATCAAAAGGAAAATCGCTTCCATATTCTTTCGAACATAATTCTTTTATTCGTTCTTCATTAGAGCCAATGAGGTTAAGGTAAAAATCCAATGTGATTTCATATCCATGTTTATTTAATACTTCTTGCCAAGCTGAAAAAGCGATTCGTTCTGAATCAAACATCAAACCATCCATATCAAAGATGATTAGTTCAATATTAGTCATACTCTCACCACTTATTTAACAAGTTGTCGCCATGGTGAAAAATACCCACCCATAGTGGAGACATCGTTAATGACAATCATCGCTTTTGAATCAATGCTTTGGATACGCTTAATAACTTGCGCTTTCTTTTTTCTATCGGTATAGACCATGAGCACTAAGCGATCATCATCCTTACCATGGGCATTTATGGTAGTAACACCATAACCTTCTTTTCTTAATGTGTTAGTGAGTTCATCACCGTTTGAACCACTAGTAATGATTTGCACCAAGACTCTGCCAAAGGCTAACCAACTTTCTATCCTACTACCAGTGTATACACCAGCTGAGAATCCTAAACTGTAAACTATACCTTTTATTGGAGCTTCAGTAATACCATTAATAACACGACTAGCAACGAATACCCATAAGACAATTTCAATAAAAGAAAGAATGACCCCTTGTTTACGATAACCTTTATTAATCAAAATGATGCGTAAGGTACCCATGGTTACTTCAACAATTTTCGCGAAGAAGATTAATGCTAGTTCCCATAATGGTACAGCCGTAAATATCTCAATGAGTTTGTCCCACACAAAGAATCCTCCGTTCATTAAAGCTCATAATCGATGGCGACGCGTTTCTCAGCAACTTGCTTGATAAAAGCGACAACTTTTAAATGGTCAGGATGGTTCTGATAAATATTTAAGTCATCAAGATTGGTAAAAGTCACAGTCAATACAACATCAAAATCATTAATTGGTAAGATATTGATTCCAACTTCTAAAGATTGAATTACTTTGATTTTCCCAGATAGTGCCTCTAAACGTTCTTTCATTTCCTTTGCGTCTTGTTTATTTTTTAATTTCCAAACAACAATATGCTTAATCATCTATCATTTTCCTTTCTTATCCATATTTTACCATATATCAAGATACCCAATATGTAATTATAAGCGAAATTTGATATAATTACAATCATAAAGAGATAAGTGAGGATGTATATGAGGATAATAGAAACAAAGGATTTACATAAATATTATTATGAAAATCATGTTAAGACGGATGTATTGAATGGGATTAATTTAAGTATAAATCAAGGTGAGTTTGTTTCTGTTGTGGGACCATCAGGAAGTGGTAAAACCACTCTTTTATATGTGCTTAGTGGTTTAGAAAAAAAGACGAAGGGAAGTATTAAACTCTTCGAAAAAGAAATTGAAGAATATTCTGACCATGAGATGGCTAGACTAAGACAAACCAAGATTGGCTTTATCTTCCAGTTTTATAATCTCCTTCCCAACCTAACCGTCTATGATAATATCCTCCTAGCTCAAGTATTGGCTAATAATTCTAATAAACAGCGTATAGAAGAATTACTTAATTATGTAGGTCTAGCAAATTTTCGTAATTATTATCCTAACCAGTTGTCAGGCGGAATGCAGCAACGGGTAGCAATTGCACGAGCTTTAGTTAATAATCCAGCAATTATTTTTGCGGATGAGCCAACTGGAAATCTCGATGTCAAGAATGGCTTAGCCATAATGGAATTACTTCAGAAATTGAATCAGGAATTACATAAAACAATCGTCCTTGTTACCCATAATGAAGATTTAATTAAATATGGAACTAGATATTTACGCTTAATCGATGGAGTTATCATAGATGATGAAATCATTAGCAAATAAACTAGCATTTCTCTTTAAAGTGGCTCTTCGCAATATTCTCCATAATCGCTTCCGTAGTATCATAATCTTAATCACCTTTGTAGTAATCTCAATCCTATCTTTATTGACCTTTGCGACTAAACCCTTTCTGAATCATTTCATTTATCAAGAAAATTATGCGAAATATGCTGATATCGATTTAATTCTTGCGACAGATGACAGAAGTAAGACTCGCTTCTTCTCCACTAGAGATTTACAGAATAATTTAGACCTCGAGAATGATTTTCAATTTGTCGCCCCATTCTTTGAGTTTACCACGATGATTGAAACTAGTAGTGATTATACCTATGTTAATCTCTATGCTTCTTCTTTAACACACTTCGCAAAAATCCTAGCGATTAAACCAAATACACAAATATTAAAAGAAAAAGAAATCATTATCACCAAAACACTAAGTGATAAATATAATATCAACATTAACGACCATTTAACGCTTCTCATTGGTAAAAGTAAGTTAAACTTTAAAGTCATCGAAATAATACCTGATAATAATTTATTTAGTGATTTAACTGTTTTCATTGACAAAACAACAAATGCTGAGCTTTTCCTAAATTCCCTTGGTTTAGGAAATCTTCCTAACATCGTTTTTCAAAATATCTATAATCGTGTTTATTTTAGTCTCAATGACAATAGTAATAAAACGGAAATAATTAATAGAATTAGTTCACTATATCCTAATCAAGTAATAAAAGAAACGGTAAGTCAAGAATACATTGCTGAAACAGTTACAAAATATGGTTCTCTAATCTTTCTCATTATGACTTTTATACTAATTGTCGTATTGTTAGTGCTACAATCAACCTTTACCCTAATTTTCGAAGATCGGAAAAAACAAATCGCGGTTGTTGATATCTTGGGTGGAGTGAAAAGTTTTACTTTTCTGACATTATTAATTGAGTTCTTAATTTATTTCCTCCCAAGTTTCTTTATTAGTATTCTCCTCACGAACACAGTTATCAATGTTGGCCTAAAATATATTGGTGCTAACTTTACCTATAAACTTAGTCTAACTAATATCATTGCAGGTTTAGGTTTAAGTCTTGGTTGCTTATTAAACTTTGAAGTCTATAACCTTTTAAAAATTCGCAACACTTCTCTAATTAAACTTAGTAAAACTAGTTACGTTCATAGTTCACATACACAGTTCTTTTCAATAGGTTTATTAGGTATAAGCGTAATTATGTATGTAGTCAACTTAATCTTTCTAAAAAACGTAGTAAGTATCAAAGTATATTACTTAATTAGCACAATTATTGCGTTTATTATCGGGATAATATTACCACCTTCATTAATCTTTTTAATTGCGAAAATAACTAAGAGACTTAAACATGAATCAATCTTTACCTTAACATCACTCAATAATCTATTCTTTAACAAGATTACCCATCATATAATAACGCTCATGACCATGAGTTTTCTGATTATTATACTTCTTACGGGTTTAAATGAATACATTGCTGATACAACTAAAAAAGTAAGAAACACAATCACCATTGATTATGCTCTTACAAATATCACATTAAATTACGATAGAACTTACCAAGAAATAAAAAAGTATGAAAACATCCAACAAGTTAATAAATCTTACATATTTACTGACACTTATATTCATGAATTAGATGCTATATTCAATTATCATGTTTCTCTTGATTTTGATGATTTAACATACTACTTTAATATTGACCTAGATAATAAAACAATTGAAAAACTAACATCTAGTGATAATAATTATGTAATTCTTCCGATTAAGTATCATTATCTAAATAATCTAAATACCGATGATAAAGTAACATTAGAAATAAGCAAGGATTTCCCTAACCAAGAATATATAATCGCGGGATTTTATCATTCTCCTATTACGGAGATTATCTTTACTAACTTTTATTACTTACAGTCTGAGCATGACTCCTTACCTAATGCGATTATATTAACGACTATTAATAAAGACCAAGTTAAAAAGCATCTCATCGAGACATACGCTAAAGAAATGTATTACATCATTGCTTTTCAAGATTTAGTCGAGGAAGATATTAAGTTAATGGTTAGCCTAAATGACTATTTTACTTACTTAATCTTAATTCTGATTGGTTGTTTTCTGATTACGATTATTAATAATGCCCTCTTAGAGTTTACTAATCTTAAGAATATCTTAGCACGCTTAAGAGTATTAGGTATCTCCTTAAAGAAACTACTTTTCACTTTATTTACTGAAAAACTACTTCAATATACTCTAACTCTTATTTCATTATTAGTTATTCTTAATGTGTTAAAACGTAGTTTATCATATCTACTACTTTTCTATGGTACCTATTTAGATTTCACTTTTTCTATTAAAAGTATCATATTTGGTACATTATTGAGTTTCATCATGTATTGTTTAAGTTATCTCTATTACTTTTACAAAGTTAAGAAAATGAATTATGTCCATATAGTTAAAACAATGATGTGATTTGTGATTATCAGATTTATTGAATATTACTAATTATTAGCATATAAAAATGGTAATCTAAAGACATAAATTTAGAAATAAATATATGAGAGGAGATTGTATGTGTTTAAAACGTTTTTATCTTTAGGCATTATCCTGACAATCCTAGTGACATTTACAGGTTGTCAATTATTTGGGAAAAAGCCTGCTGATACAACAACGACACCAATAACCACCACTAAACAAGCAACCACCACGACTACTGAACAATCAGTCGTATTAAATACACCTAAAAATGTTGAAATCGTGTATGATTATGTAATTTGGGATGCCGTCGAAAATGCGGAAGCATACCTAGTTACTGTCAATGGTGAATCCTACCACACAGAATCAACAAGTTTTGACCTCGCAAAACTCTTATTACCTGATGGTGAGTATACCATAACGGTAAAAGCAGTGAAAGGTACATCACAAAGTGCTGCAAGCGCTACGGTTACTTATGATTTAAATCGCACTGAACGCAAAGCAGCTCTATTATCAAGAGTTTTAAGCATTGTTAATCCTAATTACACACCAGATCTGGATAAAGAAGATTTTGATTCTCCAATTGAATATGGAAACTATCGAAAAACACTTAGATATGCAGAAATTTATATCGATATTGTTAACGAATCTCGAGTTAACTTTAATGATGCATTAGAAACTGTTCAATTACTAAATACAATGTTAAATGTATCTCCAGAAGATTTCGCAGATTTTCAAGCTGTAGTTGAAAGAATTGCTGGGTTTGGTTTTACTTCCCGTGATATCGCTAAATTATTAATAGAAATATATTCGGGAATTAGTGATGAGCAATTAGCATACTTCGATGAACAAATTGCTATATATGAAGAAGAAATAGAATCATATGAACAATTTATTACGGATTATCTTGCTTCGGAGTATTATGATACTCTATTAAATAAACTAGCTAGCTATACACCGGAATATAACGTAGACTTCATGATATCTTGCATGCTTATAGGTAATTATGATAATTACTTATTCGAGACTTTATTTAAAGATATAGCATCATATATCCAAATGACGGAAGGCGAAATCGCAAATTATATTTATCGCTATGACTATTCTAAAAACACTAAAACATTACGTAGAATTGAAGAAATTGCTCTTGAAATCTATTCAAATGCATATCTTACCAACGACCAAGAATTGTTCAATTTTACCTTTAATAATAAAGAATATATGTATGATTTATGGACTGTGGTATATTATCGTAATTTATCATATATAACAAGCAAAGAATTAGACGAAGTAGAAAACCACAAACAAATCATCTCATCACTTAAAACCCTAATTGATACAGATGAAGAAGCTTTACTTGATACCATCGAAGTAGTTGTAAACTTCTTAGTTGATGTCTATAGTGGTCTTGATGCTGAATTAGTTTATAGTATTCTCACAGCTTTAGAAGTAGGATTAACTGATCTACAAGAAATCTTTATAATCAAAGATGAATTAGCTCATATATTCTTAGAAGCTCTACCAAGTGTTGAAGAATTCGAAACATTCTATATATTAGTTAATACCCTTACATCAATGATGTATGGCGTTGATGACTTATTAAATACCGAATTAATAAATGAATTCGCCACATTAGCGCATTATGGATTGAAATTAGAACTTCAACTTTTATTAGAGTTAGACTATGAAACCTTTACAACGATAATATCTCTAGCTGATAATATTAATGAAACTGAATGTGGAGATATTAAAGGTGACTACTATTGTACAAGTAAATTTAATCCAGATAACTTTATAAGTCTAATTTTGGAAGTAGAAGAATTCCTAAGTAACTTCAGTGTTAAATATGCTAGCGATATTGACAGTTTAACAAGTGTCCTAACAGATGATTTTGAAGACCGCATCTTTAATGTAATCCAAGAATTACTCTATACTGTCATGCAAAATGAAGCGGAAGAATATTTTGAAATTTCGAAAGTAGAACTTGACATTTTGTTTGCTGACCGTCCCTACTATACAGCAGCAATAAAATTGCTATTAGGATTAGGTTATGATTCTTTTGAACATTTTATCAATACTGAAGGAAAAATTATCCTTGACTATTATCAATTCATTGAAGTAGTAATGGAAGAATCTGATTTAACCGCATTACAAACTACATTAAATACATTATTGAAAGATATAGTTGAGTATAATGGTGTCATCTTTGATCAATTAACATTGGATGACTTTACAATTCTTGTAAAAGGTCTCGCAAAATATGCTAAATTATATGTATTAGTTTCTAGTGGAGATATCACTAATACTAATAACCAATTAGATGCCCTTATCGATGAAAAGGCACCAATCTTAGCCCAGATATTAAAAGAATTAATCGCATTTGAGATTAGTTTCGCCAATAATCTCAGTAATTTCGGCATAACACTCATAGAATTTACTAATCCAGATCTCGTTTTAGAAGATAACCTTGTGCGTGATGTTATTAAAGTTCTAGCTAATACACTCACTGAGGAACAAGAAGCCGCATTATTAGATGCAGTAGAACTCTTCTATACCGAAATTTTAACTGATGAGTTTCTAGTAGAATTATTTGGTCTAGAGGAACTGCCTATACTCGAAGAAATTGAGGGTATGATTACAGCCTACATCGATATCATTCATGAAATTGCGAACTTCGATTTTAATAACCTTACATCCGAACAATATGAGTTTTATCGTCAATTCCTTGAGTCACTAGTTATTCAGACTAATTAACATAGTAAAAGGAGTTGTACCAATAATATAATGGTGTGAACAGCCCCCTGTCAAGTAGACAGTGGAAATAAATAAAATAAGTGTTTAAGCTAAGGCTTGATTTCGATATTCAATCGGAGTTAAGCCTTTAGTTTTTAATTGATATCTTTCGTTGTTATAGAAATAAATGTATTTA
>JAAYWZ010000114.1 GCA_012516175.1 Bacilli bacterium | reverse complement strand
GTCTAGAATTAAGCACTTTTTTTCATTATAATATTTGTTGTTATGAATACAAATTTTAAATTAGACAATGACTATTATACACAAATTCAAGTAGTATTACCAGTGGATTATCCAATTCTTATAAAATTTGATGATCCAATTTATACATTTGATGAAGTAATGAAAGGGAGTGACATAAGTAAATATATCAAACCGATGCTATATATTTTTATTATATAATAATCATGAAAAAATGCAATAAGAATTAAACTTAATAAACTAAAAAATTCACTAATAGCAGTAAAAAATTTTGAAAATCAAAGTATTTGTAGTCGTTGATAGGAATAGATGAAGCGGGTATGAAATTGTCAAAGATTACATAAAATAATGTGAAAATTTAGCACTCAATTGTTGACAGTGCTATTATAAATGATTATAATACTATTAGCACTTAAGATATTTGAGTGCTAAAGAGGTGATTTAATGTCAACCAACAAACATACATTAACAGAAAGGCAAATTAAGATTCTTGTCACGATTATCGAAGAGTTTGTTAAAACTGCAGAACCAATTGGCTCACGTACACTATCAAAGATGGAACATTTACCATTTTCTCCTGCAACTATTCGTAATGAAATGGCTGACTTAGAAGAGATGGGCTATTTAGAAAAAACCCATTCTTCGAGTGGTAGAGTTCCTAGTGAGAAGGGCTATCGTTTTTATGTCGACTATATAAAAGAATCTGGTAATTATGATCAAGTAGAGTTTTATCCTATAAGACGGATCTTTAGTGATAAAACCATTGAACGCGATGAAGCTATTAAAGAAGCAGTCCGCATTTTATCTGAAATTACAAACTATACTTCAATTGTCTTAGGACCTTCTGCTAGTACAAGTAGAGTAAAGAAATTTGAATTTGTACCATTATCTGAATGCAATGCGGTATTAGTCTTAATCACTGACAAGGGTCATGTGGAAAGTAAGAACTTAATCATGCCTGAAGGAATAAACCTGAATGAAGTCCAAAAAGTAGTTAATTTGATGAACGAAACCCTCTTCAATTGCTTAGTATCCGAGATTCCTGAGAAATTGAACTATGAGTTGAAGCCACACTTTGGTAAGTTTATGGATTATTATGATAAATTGATTGATTCCATTCTCAAGGCTTTTTCAACTTTGGTTCAAGATCGTTATTATTTAACTGGTAGAAATAACATCTTTTATCAACCAGAATTCCAGGACATTGATAAACTCCAAAAGTTGATGCATGTTTTAGAAGATGCTCATCTCTTGAAAATTATCCAAGCTAATGAAAATGGCTTGCAAGTACGAATTGGTCATGAAAACCATATCGCCGCGATGCAAGATTGTACGGTAATTACTGTGCCTTATCGGGTATCCGAAAATGAGTATGGCACAATAGCGGTTGTTGGTCCAACCCGGATGGAATACTCCAAAGTAATACCGTTAGTGGAATACATCGCCAAGAGTATTTCAAAACTATACAATAATAATAAATAGGAGGTGCCAGACTCTTGGGTAAAAAAGAACAGGCTAAAGAAATGCCGGATATAAGCAATGCTAGTGAAGAACAAGTAGCAGAGACCAAAGATGAAAAGGACTTACTGATTGAGCAATTAGAATTAAAACTTAAAGCTTATGAAGAGGAAATCGATAAGATTAAAAGAGCCGCAGCTGATGTGATAAATCGCGGTAAACAATTAGAAGTGGAGAAAAAATACGCGGCGGTTGATTTAATAAAGAAACTTCTTGTGCCCCTATCTTATTTTGAAGGAGCCCTTAAATTTCAAAGCGATGATCCTGCCATTATGAATTTTCTTAAAGGTTTTGAGATGATTTATCAACTTATATTTGATACTTTAAGAACTGATGGCTTAGAAGAAATCGTCACCAACGTTAACGACACATTTGATCCTTATTATCACGAAGTTACAGAGTTAGTTGCAACAGAAGGTGAAAAAGATCGCATTGTTGAAATTGTACAAAAGGGTTACAAGTATAAAGATAGGGTCATAAAACCTGTCAAAGTAAAAGTAAGTACATTTACTCAAAAATCAAAAGATTCTGAAGTTGTGAACGACAACGAAACTAATGCTAAATCTGAAATGGTAAACTAAGGAGGAATGAACAATGGGAAAGATTATCGGAATTGACTTAGGTACGACTAACTCATGCGTTGCCATTATGGAAAATGGCGAAGCAGTAATAATTCCAAATCCTGAAGGTGGACGTACAACTCCTTCAGTTGTAGCCTTTAAAAATGGTGAAAGATTAGTTGGTGAAGTAGCAAAACGTCAAGCTATCACCAATCCGGAAAATACAGTGATGTCAATTAAACGTCACATGGGTACAAAACATCGGGTAACCCTAGAAGGTAAAGAATATTCACCTGAGCAAATAAGTGCATTTATCCTTCAATATCTAAAACAAACGGCAGAAAGTTACCTTGGTCATCCTGTTACGGAAGCAGTTATTACTGTACCAGCGTATTTTAACGATGCTCAACGTCAAGCTACAAAGGATGCTGGTCGGATTGCTGGGCTAGATGTTAAACGGATTATTAACGAACCCACAGCAGCCGCATTAGCTTATGGTCTAGATAAAACTGGGAAAGAAGAAACCATTCTTGTCTATGACCTTGGTGGTGGTACCTTCGATGTATCCATCCTCGAGATTGCTGATGGAACTTTTGAAGTAATCTCTACTGCTGGTGATAACAGACTTGGTGGAGATGATTTTGACCAAAGAATTATGGATTGGTTAGTCACTAACTTTAAACGTGATTATGGTGTAGATTTATCCACTGATAAAATGGCAATGCAACGGTTAAGGGATGCTTCTGAAAAAGCTAAGAAAGAATTATCAGGAGTAATGCAAACGCAAATTTCCTTACCATTCATTTCTATGGGAGCTAGTGGGCCACTCCACTTAGAAGCTACTTTAACCCGTGCTAAATTCCAAGAATTGACTCATGACTTAATTGAAAGAACTGTAGGTCCCATCCGTCAAGCATTGAAAGATGCGAATATGACCGCTAACGATATTGATAAAGTTATCCTTGTTGGTGGTTCAACACGGATGCCAGCTGTTGTTGATTTAATCAAACGTGAACTAGGCAAAGACCCTCATAAAGGTGTTAATCCAGATGAAGTAGTTGCGATGGGTGCTGCTATTCAAGGTGGAGTTTTAGCTGGTGATGTACGTGATGTATTACTACTCGATGTAACACCGCTATCCCTTGGTATTGAAACATTAGGGGGAATTAATACCATATTAATTCCTCGTAACACAACGATTCCAACAAGTAAATCACAAATTTTCTCTACCGCAACTGACAACCAACCTGCAGTTGATATCCATGTACTCCAAGGTGAACGACCAATGGCAGCTGATAACAGAACCTTAGGACGCTTCCAATTAACAGGTATTCCACCAGCGCCAAGAGGTGTACCACAAATTGAAGTAACATTCAGCATTGATGCTAATGGTATTGTTAATGTTAAAGCAAAAGACTTAGGTACTAATAAGGAACAATCAATTACTATTCAAGCTGGTAGTGGCTTATCAGAAGATGAGATTCAACGTATGGTTAAAGAAGCAGAACAATATGCTGAAGAAGATAAACGAAAAGCAGAAGAAGCTACTCTTAAAAATGAAGCGAGCCAATTAATATGGGCTGCTAATAAAGCTATAACTGATTTAGGAAATAATGTGACCCAAGAAGAAAAAGATAGAGTTAATAACTTAACACAAGAGCTTCAAAGAGCAATTGATAATAATGATATGGACACTATCAGAAGTAAAAAAGCGGAACTTGAAAAAGTGTCACAAGGTTTAGCAGCTAGAGTTTATCAACAAGCAGGTAACCAATATTCTCAATCACAAAATAACAATAATAACAATGATGATGTGGTTGATGCAGATTACGAAGATGTTAAATAGAGATACTGATAATCTCCTCTTCAAAAGTCAAAGTCCCAATGGCTTTGACTTTTATTCTGATACGGAGGTGACTAAATGAGTGAACGAGATTATTACGAAGTGCTAGGTGTAGATAAAAATGCATCAGAAGATGAAATAAAACGAGCATATCGCAAACTTGCTAAGCAATATCACCCCGACATAAACAAAGCACCGGATGCTGAAGAAAAGTTTAAGGAAATTCAGAAAGCTTATGAAGTATTATCGGACCCTGACAAAAGAGCGAATTATGACCGTTTTGGTCATGCAGGTGTGGATGGTTCTGGCTTTGGCACAGGTGGTTTTAGCGATTTTGGTTTTGGTGGATTTGGTGATATTGGTGATATCTTCGAACAATTCTTTGGTGGTTTTGGCACTTCGACAAAAACAAGATCAGGTCCCCGCAAGGGTGATGATATCAGAATACAAATGAAGATATCCTTTGAGGAAGCAGTATATGGTACTGAAAAAGAAATCAATATTCAGCGTGATGAAGAGTGTACCCGCTGTGCTGGTACTGGTGCTCGTTCTCGTGAAGATATTGTTTCCTGCCCGAAATGTAAAGGTAAAGGCGTAATTTCTTCAATTCAACAAACAATTTTAGGGCGCGTGCAAACCCAAAGGGAATGCCCTGATTGTCGGGGAACTGGTAAGTTTATTAGGAATAAATGTACTGAATGTGGAGGATTAGGAAAAGTACACAAAACATCATCTATAAAAGTTAAGATTCCTGAAGGTATTGATGATGGCCAACAAATTCGCTTAACTGGCAAAGGAAATGCTGGTGTCAATGGTGGACCTAGCGGAGATTTATACATATACTTTAATGTTACACCTCATGAATTCTTCCAAAGGGAAGGGAATGACATCTTCTTTGAATTACCTATTACTTTCTCGCAAGCAGCTTTAGGAGCTGAAATGGAAATACCTACTATTCATGGTGATGTTAAGTTTACTATTCCTGCTGGTACTCAATCAGGGACTAAGTTTAAACTAAAGAATAAAGGCGTAAAGAGTTTAAGAACTAATCTTTATGGTGATCAATATGTTACTGTAAAAGTAGTTACGCCTAGAAACTTAAATCAAAAACAAAAGGCTTTATTTGAAGAATTAGCTAAAATTGAAAACACCAATGACACAATATTTGAT
>JAAYWZ010000113.1 GCA_012516175.1 Bacilli bacterium | reverse complement strand
TTATTATCATATTCATATCTTAGATTTTGGATATCCTTATATTCAGGATAACGATTCTTATCAATGTAATTACCATTATAGTGAATTGAAAGACGATTTTTAGCACGCGTTAAACCAACATAGAGTTTCCGTTTTTCCTCATCATCATTAATATTGAAACTATTTAAGATTAGTATCACATGATCGAATTCCAAACCCTTAGCTTTATGAATGGTCGAAATAATAACTTGTCCTTGATTTCTTTGATAGAAATCCGCTTCTTTAGATTCTTTTATAAACATTTCTAAATCAGAATAATACATGTCTTTACCATTAACTACTTCAAAATCTTTGATGATTTGACAGCACAAGTCATAATTGTCGCTATCAAAGAAATTAACTTTTAACTTCCTTTTTGCCTCTTTCCAATCATTAAAATCGATCTTAGGATTGGGATTTAATCGTCTTAATTCTTCAAGGAAAAAGCGCACCTCTTGGAGGTTAATTAACGGATAGCGTTCATGACTTCGTATTAATTTACATTGTATACCATTTTTGAGTAGTATCCCTAAGACTTGTAAAGCTTCGTTGTTTTTCTGTGTTAAGATACAAGTGGACTCTGTAAATCCTTCCTCAATATGGCGCATTATTGCTGGTACAATGATTTCTGATTTATACCTAATAATATTAATCTTGCCATTGTCACTTTGATTCGCATAGATAGGTGTCATCTTTAGACGATTATTAATCGTTTGAACAAAGATATTTGAGAATTCAACTAGATTTGCTTTACTACGAAAATTACGTACTAATTCATATTTTTGCGAATTTTCATACTTTAATAACTCTTGCATATATAACGAACTTGAACCACGAAAACCAAAAATGTTTTGATCATCATCACCAACTGCTATTACCCGCATTGATTCGTTCTTATTAATAAGGGCTTGGACAAGTTGAAATTCCTCTTCATTCATATCTTGTGCTTCATCAATTACGAAAACTGCTTTAGTAATGCGAGATGGTTCAACTTCATCATTCAGAATCCGCTGACATGCTTCCTTAATAGTCTCCGTACCATTATCGATATTACCAACTTTCCCTAATAAATCGAAACAATAGGAATGGAAAGTTTTAATTTCTACATAATGGGCTGAAGTTCCAATTAAATCGATTAAGCGCTTCTTAAATTCTGTAGCACTAGCCCTTGAGAAGGTAAGCATCAACAATTGTTCATGCTTGATATCTTCTAAATACAGTAAGGAAGCCAGTTTATGAACAAGGACTTTGGTTTTACCACTACCAGGTCCTGCTGCTACTACGATATATTGCGAATCCTTATCAGTAATAACTTTTAATTGTTCAGGTGATAGACTGCCAAATAGTTGATTAAACTTCCCCGGTGTCATATTGCGATTAAGTGATTCAGCTTGTTCATTGCGGAAGTATTTCCGCACAAATGAAGTAAATTCGAGAGTAAAATAATCATCAACAAAGTTTAGCGCAGCTTGATAATCTTCTAATAATAATTTCGCATATTCACCAACGATATGAATCATTTGCTTCTTTTGTTCATAGTGACGTTGTAATTTCCGGTAATGTTCAAGTTTATACCGAATTTTATTGTCCTTTTCAACTCTTACAAGACTTAAAGGATTATAGATTACTAAGAACCCACCTTCAACTTTCAATGAACCAATTCTTGATAAATAGAGAATCGCATTCTCTACTTCATCACTAGTACAACTAGTAACTGTTGCTAAATTATATAAGGACATGCGTCTTTCATATTCTTTCATGATATCAAGAAGTGAAAAAGTAATCTTATTATCATTTAATTTTTGTTCATCTTCAAGATATTCAATAATGATGTGGGCGATTTCTAAGCGCTTAGTGATTTCTGGTAATAGCGTATCTTTATCCTTTAAGAAAGTAACTCTTAAGTAGTTGGGAGAATAACTAGCCGGTTCTTGTTTAGTATATTTCTTAATTGCCCAAAAGTTTAGTAGTCGCCGGATGTTCTTTACGGAAGAATGCGTTACTCCAGCTTCTAATGCTAACTCATTAAGACTTTTCAAATTAATAACATTTCTATGTTCTGTTAAATAATCTAATAAGACCTTTTCTAACTTTTCAAAGTTGGAGAGAATTTCCTTAGCTTTATGTGGTGTATGTAAATCATTGAAGTATACCTTTATATCCTTATCATCAGCTAAGACATCAGCTTCTCTTAATCTCTGAATGATTTTAATTACTAGTTGGCGATCATACCCTAAGTTATCCGCTATATAATCAATACGGCTATCAGGTTCTTCTTTCAAAGCTTCTTTTCGACTACGGCTACCGATTAAGTAATGCATGATTCTGATTGCGGCAGTTTTTTCTTCCTCAACAATAAACAAGTTTGATGCTTCGATTTTCTTTCTTGCCTCAATCATATTCTTTACTGTAATACTTGTTGCGAATACGCGGGGTGAATTTTGTCCACGTTTAACAAAACCTGCATCTTCAAGAGCAGCTACAGCTGTAGTAACGCGATTAGTGATATCTGTAATCTGGTCATTCCAACCGGCTTCTCGGGCTAGTTCAAGTGCTGATATGGATATTTGTGAATGGACTTTAGTTAAATCTTTAATGGCTTTCCAAATCTGTTGGATTTCTTGTTGCGTTACTTTAGTTTGATTTAATAAGTAGAAATGCTTATTCAAATCATTTTCATCAAATAAAATGAAACAATCAGCAAGGATACTTTGGTCCCGACCAGCTCGACCAGCTTCTTGCAGGTAATTTTCTAATGAATCAGATATATCATAATGGATAACCATCCCGACATCTTTCTTATCAACACCCATGCCAAAGGCACTGGTAGCCACAATTATGTCGATATCGCCACGCATGAAGATGTCTTGTGTCTCAGTTTTATCATAGTTTTCCATTTGACCATGGAAATAGCGGGCTCGATATCCATCTTGATTTAAATGTAGGGCAACCTGCTCGGCTGTAGATGTGCGTGATACATAAACGATAGTAGGACACTTTTTACTATCAAGTAGATTACGCAGATGCTTATATTTTTCTTCTCCTGAAGTTTTAATAACCCGATATTGTAAGTTGTCACGCCTTGAGGAAGTTGTTAATGTTTCTAGTTCAATTTGCAGATTATCGCTAAAATAGTTTACAATATCATCAATAACATTAGGCTTAGCGGTGGCAGTAAAACAAGATATAGGAATATCTTCTGCAAGATTTTTTAGTTCTTTTATTCGCTTAATAAATTCTGCAATATATAAATAGTCAACCCGGAAGTCTTGTCCCCATGCTGAAAAACAGTGAGCTTCATCAATCACAATCCTACTGATATTACGACAACAGAGAATTTTCTCAATTGTTTTTGAACGTAAAGCTTCGGGCGAGATATATAAAATATGTGCTTCCCCTTCGAAGAGTCGTCTAATTGCTTCTTTTCTTTCAATGGGATCAAGCATGCCATTAATGGTGACTGCTTGGGTGATACTTCTTTGTTCAAGGTTATCAACTTGGTCTTTCATAAGAGATTGTAAGGGACTAATGACTACCGTTAGTCCTTTAGTGTTACGCGCAGCCATTAAAGCTGGTAACTGGAAGGTTAAGGATTTTCCCCCACCAGTAGGAAAAACAACTAATAAGGATTTATTCTCTACTGCTTTTTGTACAGCTTGTTCCTGAAGGGGTTTACCATCAAAAGTACGAAAACTATCATAGCCAAAATAGGTTTTTAAAGCCTTATGAATATCAAGTCTTTCATTACAGAATGGACAACCACTTACACAAGGAACATTTCGTAATTTATGTAACACGTTACTGACAATTGGATATTGCCTAATTACCCATGCTGGTGTAAGGGATTCATCATCATCAACATTGATAATCGCTAAAGCATATGCTAATTCAACTGGATTGTGTTTAATCATGTCATCTAAAGGCGCATGATGACAGATTTTCTCATGGAAAAAGTTAATAATGATTTGTCCTAAATCTGTTATTTTTTTAGCGTATTTTATATAATTAAAAAAGTTTTTAAATTCAAGTTGATTACCTAATAGATTAAAATAAATGGTTTTTAGTTCATCAGGTAATTTGGTAAAGGCATTAATCTCATCCTCAAATAAATTTTTAGCCTTTCGAGCATCCAGTAAAGGATTATTGTCATCCTCTTCTCTTAATTTATCATCCTTTACTAAATTATGATAGGGTTTCTTTGGAAATAGTAAAGGTGATAAATATAAAGTATCAATCGCTTTATCATAATATTTTTTCTTCGTTTCTTTTTCGATAAAAACTAAATCATGATGAATGATATTATGGCCAACCAGATAATCAGCACCTTTAATAAACCTTAAGAACTCTCCGATTCTTTTAGTATGAATCCAATCATCATTATCTTTTAACCCACCAAAATCCTCAATTTTATCTTCCTTTATTGATACTTCCGTATCAATAAATATCATCCTTTTCATCCCACTCACATCCACTAAATTGATCTAAATATCCATTATATACCTATATTATAAGAAATAAGGTAACATTAGTCTACATTTATCCTGAGGAAGACTACGATTTAAACAAAAAAGGATGTAAATCATCCAATTTACATCCCTTACATATCCATTCAAAATATTAGTCTCTTGAGAATGGTAATAATGCGACGTGTCTAGCTCTTTTAATAGCGACAGTCAACTCGCGTTGATGTTTAGCGCAAGTACCCATAACACGTCTTGGTAAAATCTTGCCACGATCAGAGACAAATCGCTTTAATAAATCAGCATTTTTATAATCAATCGCAATTTTTTCTTTGCCTTCAGCTACAGCTTCGCAGAAGGTACAAACCTTGCGTTTACGGCCTTTACCTTTGAAATTGCGACGTGCTTTATTGGTTTCAGCCATTGCTTATTCCTCCTTCATTAGAATGGTAAATCATCTTCAGAAATATCTAAACCGTGATCATCGTCGAAGAAATCATCTTGAGGATCTGTTTCAACATTAGATGTGAACTGTGGTTGTTGCGCTTTAGGTTGCGGAATATTAAACACAGGTTGAGTTTGTTGAGAGTATGATGGGTACGTTGGTTGTGCTTCCGTTTGTGGACGTGATGAATCTAAGAAGATTACATTCTCACAAATTATCTCAGTAATCGTCCGTTTTGTGCCATCTGGTGCGTCATAAGTCCGATTTTGAATACGACCTTCAACGCTAACTAATTTACCTTTATGACAAAACCGTGCTACATTTTCCGCTATTTTTCTGTAACAAACACAGTTAAAGAAATCTGTTTCCCGCGTACCATTTTGTGATGCATAACCACGATCAACGGCTAAGCTAAAAGTGGTTACTGGTATACCGGTGGTTGTCATTCGTGCCTCGGGGTCTCTGGTAAGACGTCCGATTAAAATAACCTTATTAAGCATCTAATAGTTCACATCCTCTTATTCTTCTTTGATGATAAGGTAACGAATAATATCTTCACTAATCCGTGCTAAACGGTCGAATTCATTAACCGCTTCAACAGGTGCAACTATGTTGAGAAGAACATAATGCCCTTTACGGAAGTCGTTAATTTCATAAGCGAGATTTTTTAATCCCCAGTCATCAACTTTAACGATTTCCGCTTTTTGATCCTTAAGGATATTAGTGAAATTTTCGATCACCTTTTTTCTGCCTTCGTCATCTAAATCAGGACGAACAATGAACATAATTTCATACTTACGCATCTTGACACCTCCTTTTGGACTAATGGCCCATTTTTCATGAGCAAGTAGGTTCTGTGGTATTACCACAATATCACATTATAACATTATTTCTAAATAAAGTAAACATATTTTACTTTAATTTAGATAATCAGTCACTATGAGACTTTTTCTTTCTTTCAACAATTTATCATACTTAGGTTTCATTACTTTAATTGTAATATACGCCAGTAGTGATGCTAGTACTAGAAAGATTAAAGGTAATAAGAATTGATACCATAACACTATGAAGATACTGGTAACACTTATCGCTAAGACGATAAATGAGCGTAGTGGTAATGCAATCGCAAACATAAATGCATATTTAATCTTCTTAAAGGTTTTCCATTCAGGAAAATATAAGTTTACCATAAAGATATTGATAAAGGTAATTATAAAGATTAACACAAATAAACACGATACCCAAAAACCAATTCGATTGAACATATTAGGGTTATCCAACAATTGATCATAATACATCTTCACATCAAAGAATAGTATAACACCTAATAAGAAGAATATAATAAAGATTTTCTGATTTTTCCAGTAATCTTTCTTTAAAATAGCCCAGTAGGCTTTAAAGATGGGCACATCTTTTTCCTGAATCATACTATTTTGCATAACGAAGATGGCTTGGGTTGCTGGCATAAAGGTAAATACCCCAAAACCTAAAACAACCGAAAGAAACCAAATGATGTTTATCATAATAAAATGATATAATTTATCAAAAATAGCGTAGATTTTACTATTGATAAATTTTTCAAAATCCATACTGCTTCACCTTCTGTATTAATATTAACATTTTAACACAAAAAAATAAAAGAAACTAGTATTTATAAAAGACAAAAAATAAAAGAGCTTTAAGCTCATTTATTAATTGAT
>JAAYWZ010000112.1 GCA_012516175.1 Bacilli bacterium | reverse complement strand
GGATCATCATATCTTATAAGAATTGAATAATCCACTGGTAATACTACTTGAATTGGTGTATAATAATCGTTGTCTAGGTATTTATTTGGATTCATAATACTAGATATTATAATGAAAAAAGGTGCTTAATTCTAGACTTAATAATCTAAATTAAGCACCTTTTTTCTATTTACTAAGGCTGTTTATTTTTTTACAGCCCCTTTTTCTTACTAAATTATGAACGAGCATCTGGATTATATGCTGCTACAAGATTTGTGTAGTTTTGATATACAGCATTGATTTCAGCGTCTTTGAAACTAATACCTAACTCTTTACGTAATTCAGCAAGACGTTTTTCTTTGAATAATGCGGTACTATATTTTGATTCAAGATTCTTCTTTAATGAATCTTCGAATGTTTTGTAAGCATCGAACTTGCTGATTTCATCAGCAGAATATTTTTCTTTAACATCTACATCAGCATCTTTTAAGTATTCTAGATATTCACGGTAGCGTTCCATATTATTAGGTTGAGCTGTCTTAGTCTTTTCAGCTGTCATGAAAACTACATGATAACCATATTTATATGTACCATCAGCTTGTTTAATCGCATTTTCTTCAACAATACCGATACGATCAAAGCTATTTTTTGTGTCATTGTAATTATCGCGAATTTCAAGAAGACCTTCTTCAAATTTTTCAGTCATTTGACCATAACTTACGTAGTTGAGATAACCACTATTAGATTTTGCGGAAGGATCGTCACTGTATTCTTGGGCTAATGCTTGGAATACAGTCTTCCATTTTGAGAACTCTACTTCTTCGAATCCTACAAATGGTACTTCTTTATCTTCCTCTTCTTCGTCTTCATCCTCATCTGGATTTACATCATAGAAGATATAGCACTCTTCATCTTCTTCAAGGTCTTGGCAACCATATTTAACTTGATGAGCTTTCTTTTCAGCTAAATCTTTTGATTCTTCATCTTCTGGATCATATTCGAATAAAATATGGTAAGCTTCAATACTAAACCATCTATCATATTCTCTTTGGATATCTTCATCTTCGATCTTATCTGTACCATTCCAATCTTCATAACCTAAGATGTAACGAGTAATGAGAGTTTGGACAGCTTCAACATTCATTAATTGATCTTCGTAGAAGATACCATGATATAGTCTTAAGTATTCAATCCATGTTAATCCTGCAGGAGGATTTTGGGAGTAACCTGTCTTATATGCTTTAATTAAGTCAATGTATTCTTGTTTTTCTTCTTTACTTAATTGAATTTCAGGAGCTTTTTTAATTAAAACTTCATAATTAATTAAATCAAGCATGAACTCTAATGAATATTGAGTTTTCATCTTATCGTATAATTCGTCAGCAGTGATAGTCTTAGTTTCATTGCCAACTTTGAAAGTTACAAGAACAGTCTTGTCCTTTGATAATTTCTTTTCGCCTTTGAAATCATTACTGATGTTGGACTTAATATAACTTGCGATAATGGTATCATAAATCTTAATATCAGCATCTTTACGTAATTCTTTAACTTTTGTTGAGGTGTAGGTATCAGTTACACGTCTTTCAACTAATTGATCAACAAAGTAGTTTTCAAATTCTTCTGATTCACGATAATTATCTTTATAATTAGGTTTTGATAATTTGTAGACAAAGTAGATAGCATCATCAGGAACTTGGAAACCAGTTGTATTATAATGTTTGCCACCTTCAACTTCTTCTACTGTGAAAGGAATACCGTTGTATTCATCAGAGAAGACGAAATCACGGAAGGATGTTCGATTAGATAATTCAGAATATACTAAGTAGTCATATTCGCAATTATATTCTTCAGTTGTATCAATAAATGGTGGATATTCTCTTTCTTTTTCTGTGTCTTTTTCTTCATCATCTTTATGTTGATCAGCATATTCATGTTTAAAGAAGTCGAGAACAGTACCATGTGTATCTGGGTCTTGTTCACGTTTTTCAAGTTCAGCTTTAATTTGGTTAGCTTTGGTTAAAGTTGAATATGATAAGGTAATTACACACATATCTTCTCTGTATTCTTCTTTAGCTTTTTGAATTGCGTGAGTCTTTTCTTCTTCATCATAGAGTTCTTGTCTTGCGACTTCTTTAGCATATGCTTTTTGTAGTAAACTCAAAATGTAATAATCTCTTATCTTTTGATCACGTGTTTCTTCATCTTCATCTGGTGAAGTAATAACACCTGCTTTAACTAACGAACGGTAGAACGCATCAATACCGGTAGATTTTTGAGATTTAATTTTGTTTTCTAATTCTTCTTCATCAATATCATCATAATAATCCGCTAATAATTCGCGGTCAATCATGTCTAATAATACTGATGAACCAACATTTAATTTTAACATGCTGTATAATTCTTCTTTTGTAACCTTGAGATTACCGTATTCAAAGACAATTTCTTCTGGATTACTGATTTGTGGTTGTGCCTTTGGTCTACTTAGAATCGCAGCGACTACAATAATTGTTACTGCTACTACTAAGACTGGCAAACCTTTAAGTAAGATTTGTTTGTAGTTCATTACCGTCACTCCTTCTAGATTTTTGTATAACGCTATTATGATAACATTTTTAAATAATTAAGACAATAGTTTTTAAAAATTTCAATATGTAAGATGTTAAATCGTTTTCATAGATTTGTCCTTACGCTTATATAGACGAATTAACCAAGCTTTTTATTGCAACAATTTTTGCTTTTTTTCGCATTTTAATCAACTAATTTAGCAAAATACTCATAATTTTTCACTATTACTTGCTTCTTATTTGATTCAAGATAACCTTCTTGAGCGAGATTTTTTAGTTCTCTTAATAAAGATTGCCTTTCTACTCCTAGAAGGTTAGCTAACTCTGTTTTATTTCTTATCGTAATATTAAGTTGATTATTAGTT
>JAAYWZ010000111.1 GCA_012516175.1 Bacilli bacterium | reverse complement strand
TTGACCACTATATATCTTAATTATATTATAAATTTTAGATACTAACAAGAAATTTAGTGAGGTGATTAATGTGGTGCTCAGAGTTTTGACATATTTAAACAAAAAAGGAAAATATATATTAATAGTTTTCGCAGTACTTTTAGTCATTTCATTGTTAGTGTTCCCCTTAGTGGAAATAACCGATGAGCGTATTGATTATTTACCTGACTCATCGGAAGCTAAACAAGGATTACTGATTCTTAATACTGAGTTTTCTGATGTACTAATGACTAGTGGCAAAGTCCTTATCATGAATAAAGATGTTACTGAGATTTTAGAGATAAAAGAAGAGATTAAAAAAATACCAGGTGTGTTAACTGTTGTATGGATTGATGATTTTGTCGACTTAAGTACCATCCCAATTGAGTATGTTCCACTCAATATCCTTGATAATTATTATAAAGACAATAAAGCTCTTTTTGATATTACTTTTGCGGATGAGATTGATAGTAATGTCACGAAAAATGCGATTAAAGCAATAGATGAACTTCTACAAGATGATGGTGGCGTTGGTTTAACCCCTCGTAGTGTAGTTGGAATTGCGTCTTTAGCAGTTATCGTTGCCCTTGTGATTGTAATTCTCATAATCGTTATCTTCACAGATTCATTTATTGTAAGTTTATTAATCTTGATTACTTTAGGTGTTGCTATCGGAATTAATTTAGGTACTAATATCATCTTTGGTAAAATTTCTGATATTACCTTCATCGCTAGCAGTGTGATACAACTAGCTGTATCAATCGATTACTGCTTAGTATTTATGAAAAAGTTTAAAGAAGCACGGAGTATAAATGTTGATTTAGATATTGCGATACCACAAGCGATGTATCAATCATTAAAAACGATATTAGCATCAAGTTTAACAACCATCGCTGGTTTCTTAGCGATTGGTGTAATGAAGTATCGCATTGGGGCAGAGTTAGGATTAGTGCTCGCTAAAGGCGTAACTTTAAGTCTTATATGTGTGGTATTACTTTTACCAATTCTTGTTAGACTATGTATTAAGTGGATTGATAAAACCACGCATCGTGTCATCATCCCGCATTTTAAGTTTTATCAACGTTGGATTAATCAAAGAGTAGGTATCGGCGTGCTCGTTGTTTTATTAATTATTACCGGATTCAGTTTCTACTTTCAAAATCAAAATAAATACACTTATTCAGAAAATCAAGTGGAATATACAAAGTTAGAAAAGGAAATTGTTGATACTTTTGGTGAATTTAATCAACTTATTCTCATTATTCCTAATAATCAACCAGAAAAAGAATTAGAACTAGTACAACGTCTACAAACTCTAGATTATCTACAATCTGTAACATCATTATATACTGTTATATCATATGGAACACCTTTAGATATGGTGCCACCACATGTAAAAGCCCAATTTTTAAGTGAAAGTCATGCTTTAATTTATGTTACATTTGATGTTCCTAAAGAAAGTGAGAGGACGTTTGACACAATAAGTAATATCCGAACTATTAGCAAAGAATACTTTGATACAAGTTACCTTACAGGTGAATCAGTAATTATCTATGATAGTAAATTAGTAATAGAAAAAGATTACTTATATGTTTTGATCGCTTCCGTAATAGCGATTGGCTTAATCGTTTTCTTAACATTTAGAAAACTTGTAACACCCCTTTTACTATTGTTAGTTATAGAAACAGCAATTTGGGTAAACATGGCTATTCCTTACTTTCAAAATATTGAGTTTGCCTTCCTAGGTTATATTCTAATAAGTTCTATTCAATTAGGTGCAACCATTGATTATGCGATTATCATGACTGATAATTATCTAAAGGAACGACTAGATAATTCACCTATTGTGGCTGCACAAAAAGCCTTTATGTCTTCCATAGAAGCAATCTTTGTTTCCATTTTAGCACTGATTATTGCTGGTTTCTCTTTAACAGCTATGATGGAGATGGATTTAATAAAGCAATTAGGTATATTAATTGGACGTGGTACAATTATCAGTGGTTTATTTTCACTTTTCATCCTACCGCAATTATTAGTATTATTTGATAAACTGATAATAAGTAAGAAACATAATTAGGTTAGTCTTATGCTGGAATTTGTTTCCAGCTTTTTTATTTGCTTGAAATAATTACCTTTTTAAAAATGCTTTAGGTTTTAATGCTTATTCCATACTATTACTGAAACTGTGATGGGAGGAAAAGACATGAAAAGAATAATTTGTTTTACCTTTTTATGCATGTGTTTTATTCTAATAAATTCTTTAGCAACTAACGCCGAAGAAAATGAATATGAAGCAAGATTAGATTATTATCATAAATATGCCGCCTTAACTGGTGTTGAATGGTACTATATTGCGGCGATTGATCAGTATGAGCGTAATACTAAAAATTATCGTAATTACTGTCCAAAAAAGAATGAAGTTATCTCGATTTGTTTTGACCCAAGGCTTTGGAGTGGTATTAGTAATCCAGTTTATGATGATAAGAATCCTGATAGAATCTTGTTATTTGGCGGGATAGGTACCGATGGTAATAATGATGGTAATGCGGACCGTTTAAATCCTGATGATAGGTTATCCACAATGTTAAAAATTATCACTGCATACGGAGTTACTAGTGATAGTATCGAACAAGCATTAAAGGATTATTATCAAACAGAAAAAGGTGTGCAAATTATTAAGCAAATCGCTATTCTATTTAACCATTTTAACCGGATAGATTTAAATAAAAGGGTTCATCCCATTCCCAAAGGATACAATGCCAGTGTTGTTAATAATTACGGTGATAAACGAAGCTTTGGTGGACCTAGAGTCCATGAAGGAGTCGATATTTTTGCCTCTACTGGCACACCTATTGTGGCAACTGCATATGGTTATGTCGAGGTTAAAGGTTGGAATCGGTTAGGGGGATATCGTTTGGGTATACGTGATATCTATAATACTTATGAGTTTTATGCCCATTTAAATAGTTATGCTAAAGGGATAGAAGAGGGGACAATTGTACGTCCTGGGCAAGTAATTGGATATGTAGGTTCAACCGGATACGGTAAAGAAGGTACAAGGGGTAAGTTTCCACCACATCTCCATTTTGGTCTATATAAGTTTGATGGAAAGAAAGAGTGGAGTTTTGATCCGTATCCATATTTAAGAAAATGGGAAAAAGTAAGAATATCATGAAAATTTCTATAACACTATGCATATTAGTTGCTGTTGTGGGGTATTTAGGTATAATGAAATTGTAAGAATTTTCAAAACAGATTTGAAGGTATACTATTAATTTATAGAGGGAAAAAATAATCATAAGGAGGTTTTCTATGCTTACTAAACAGTTTGATCCGTTAAAGAAGAAACAACTCCAAATATTAGACGAAAACGGAAATATCGTCGCAAAAGATCTCGAACCAAATCTTAGCAAGGATCAATTACTTAAAATGTATAAAACAATGGTCTTAGGTCGGGTCGCTGATACTAAGGCTGTTCAATTTCAACGACAAGGACGGATGTTAACATTCGTTATTAATAAGGGTCAAGAAGCAGCACAAGTTGGTTCAGCAGCTGCTATTGAAGAACAAGATTGGGTTGTACCAGCATTTCGTGAATTTAGTACTTTATTATATAGAGGAGCACCATTATATAATCTCTATTTATACTGGTATGGTAATGAATGGGGTAGTCATTTCCCAGAAGGTGTAAAAATCCTACCAGTTAACATAACCATTGGTGCTCAATTTAATCATGCAACTGGTGTTGCTCTAGCTAGCAAGTTCCAAAAGAAAAATGAAGTTGTCTTAACTTTCATAGGTGATGGTGGAACAAGTGAAGGGGAATTTCATGAAGGAATAAACTTTGCTTCTGTTTTCGATGCACCAGTAGTCTTCATAATTCAAAACAATCACTATGCGATTTCAGTGCCAAGACAAAAGCAAACAAAATCTATCACTTTAGCTCAAAAGGCCATTGCTTATGGCATTCCTGGTATTCAAGTTGATGGTAATGACGTCTTAGCAATGTATGTTGCTACCAAAGAAGCAGTAGACCGGGCCCGCCGTGGTGAAGGACCAACTTTAATCGAAGCATACACTTATCGTTTAGGTGCACACACCACTAGTGATGACCCAACCCTTTATCGCGAAGATAAAGAAGTTGATGAATGGATAAAGAAGGACCCCCTAATCAGATTTAAAAAATATTTAATCGAAAAAGGTTATTGGTCCGAAGAAGAAGATCAAAAATTATATGAAGAGTATAATGATTATGTTAATGATGTCTTCAAGCAAGTTGAAGCTACTGGTTTCTATCAATTAGAAGATGTCTTTAAGTATCAATATGCGGAAATGCCTCAACATCTAGTTGAACAATATGAAGCATATAAACACTACTTGGAAGAGGTGAAGTAAATGGCGTTAATGACTATTCTCCAAGCTATTAATCATACCCTTGACCAACAAATGGAAAAGGATTCTACCGTCGTTGTTTACGGTGAAGACGTAGGTGTTGAAGGCGGTGTTTTCCGTGCCACAGCTGGTCTTCAGAAGAAATATGGAGTAGAACGCTGCTTTGATGCTCCTGTATCAGAAGCGGGTATCGTTGGTACTGCTGTCGGGATGGCAATCAATGGTTTAAAACCTGTAGTTGAAATCCAATTCTCTGGTTTTATGTTCCCAGCTTATAATCAAATTGCTGCTCATGTAGCTCGGATGCGGGTACGTAGCCGTGGGAAGTATCACTTACCACTAGTGATTCGTATGCCCTATGGTGGGGGAATTAGAGCTTTAGAACATCACTCGGAAAGTCAAGAAACATTATTTGCGCATATTCCTGGATTAAAAGTTGTCATTCCTTCTACACCTTATGATGCCAAGGGCTTATTAACAGCTGCAATTAAAGATCCTGATCCAGTTATTTTTATGGAACCAAAACGCATATATCGGGCTTTCAAACAAGAAGTTCCCGAAGAAGAATATATCGTTCCCATTGGTAAAGCTAAAGTTGTCAAGGAAGGTACGGACATTACCGTTGTTGCCTGGGGCGCAATGGTTCGTGAAGTTCAAAAAGCAATGCAAGAACTTGAACAAGAAGGTATTAGTGTCGAATTAATAGATTTGCGCACAATTAAACCAATCGATAAAGATACAATACTTGAATCAGTTCAAAAAACAGGACGCTTCTTAGTTGTTCATGAAGCTGTTACATCATTTGGTCCTGGTGCTGAACTCGTATCCCTTGTTACTCAAGGTGCCTTCTTATCACTTGAAGCTCCTCCAACTAGATTAGGTGCTTTTGATGTCACAGTACCACTTGACAAAGGTGAGCATCATTACCTAATTGATTCGAAGCGAATCGCTTATGAAGTCAGAAAACTAATAAAATATTAAAGTGGAGGTAAAAAGCAATGTATGAATTTCGCTTTGCGGATATCGGTGAAGGTATTCATGAAGGTCAAATCTTAAAGTGGTTTTTTAAAGAAGGCGATACTGTTAAAGAGGGAGATACACTTTGCTTAGTTGAAACCGATAAAGTAAATGCCGAAATACCTTCTCCTGTTACAGGTAAACTCGTTAAACTTAACTTCGCTGTAGGTGATACAGTACATGTTGGTGATGTGCTGGTAGTAATCGATGATGGCAAAGGTGAAGTTAAACCACAACCTGTTTCAGAAGATAAACAGGCTGAAGAACAAGGTGTAATTGGAGAAATCGAAGTCTCAAATGAAGTCATCGAAAGTAGCGATGAAGCTAAAGATGAAACGATAACTGCAACTACACAAAAAGTACTTGCTACACCAGTAGCGAGAAAACTTGCTAAAGATTTAGGTGTTGACATAACTAAAGTTAAAGGCACTGGTCCAATGGGTCGGGTGATGAAAGAAGACATCATTCGGGAAAGTCAAGCTAAGCAAGAAACAATACCAGCACCTGAAGTACCTGTTGCTAGACCTGAAGTTACCCTACCGAAGATGGAATTTAAAGATAATGTTGAAAGAGTTAAAATTACTAAACTTCGCAAGACCATTGCGAAGAATATGGCATTATCAGTTTCAGTAATCCCTCATACCACTTCCATGACGGAAATCGATGTTACTAAACTAGTTGCGTTCCGGAAGACCCAAAAAGAAGTGGCGCAACAAAGAAATATCAGCTTAACATATTTACCATTTATTGTAAAAGCTGTTGTCCTCACACTTAAAGAGTATCGGATGTTTAATGCAAGTTTTGATCAAGAAAATGATGAAATTATCTACAAGAATTTCTATAACATCGGTATCGCTGTAGATACTGAAGATGGATTAATCGTACCAGTTATTAAGAATGCGGATAAATTAGGTATCTTTGATATCGCCCGGGAAATTCAAGAACTATCCTCGAAAGCAAGAGATCGTTCGATCGGTTTAGATAAACTCCAAGATGGTACCTTTACAATTACAAATTATGGAGCTGCAGGTCTATCTTTTGGTACACCAATCATCCGTTATCCTGAAAGTGCCATTTTAGGTATCGGTATTATTCAAAAGAAACCTGTCGTAGATAACGATGAGATTGTCATTCGCGATATGTTACCTATTTCTTTAAGTTACGATCATCGCATTATCGATGGTGGCGATGCAGGTAGATTCCTAGCTCGTCTACGCGAATACTTAAGTGATCCGATGTTACTATTATTAAGCTAGGAGGATATTATGAAAGAATACGATATAATCGTATTGGGTGGAGGACCTGGTGGCTATGTCGCTGCGATTAAGGCAGCACAAATGAATGCTAAAACCGCATTAATTGAAAAAAATGCAGTTGGTGGTGTCTGCCTTAACTGGGGTTGTATCCCTACCAAAACACTATTAAAAAGTGCAAAAGTTTATCATTATATAATGGATTCTGAAAAATATGGCATCGACATTTCTAATAAGGACCAAATTAAGATTAATTGGCCTAATATGATTAAACGCAAAAATGAAGTCGTGAAGAAATTAACGGGTGGCGTTAAGTTCTTATTAGATAAAAATGGTGTAGATACTTATATCGGTACGGGTAAAGTCATTGATAAGAACACAGTTGAAGTTAATGGTCAAACTCTCAAGACGAAGAATTTAATTATTGCGACTGGTGCCCGTCCCTTTATCCCTCCTATTAAAGGGATTGAAGAAGGAGTTAAAAATGGTTTAGTGCTTACTAGTAAAGAAACTCTCGATTTGTCCGAACTACCAAAGAAGTTAGTTATCATTGGTGGTGGTGTAATCGGGGTGGAATTTGCATCACTATTTAGTGAATTACATACTGAGGTAACGATTATTGAAAAAGCACCAAACATACTGTTAAATGTTGATGATGATATTCGTGAAGCCATACTTAAGAAACTCAAGAAATCTATTAAAATCTATACCAATGCAGAAGTTACAGAAATCAATAAAAATGGCTTAACCGCGATGATTGATGGTAAAACGCAAACATTTGAAGCTGATAAGATTCTTATTAGCATCGGTATGCGTCCCAATATAGAAGAATTAACCCATTTAGGATTAGAACTTGAACGAAGTGCCATCAAGACTAATGAACGCTTAGAAACCAATCTCAAAGGTGTTTATGCGATTGGGGATGTCAATGGTAAATTCATGTTAGCCCATGTTGCAAGTCATGAAGGATTAGTGGCTGTACACAACATATTAGGACATGAAGCAAAATTAGATTATAATAAGATACCATCCGGTATTTACACAAGTCCAGAAATTGCTTTTGTTGGATTAACAGAAAAACAAGCCCGTGAAGCAGGATATGATATATCAATTGGTACTTTCCCCTTATCGGCTAATGGTAAAGCATTAGGTGAAGGTGAAAATGAAGGGTTTGTAAAGATTATCTCTGATAAGAAATATGGTGAAATCATAGGTGTTCACATGTATGCACCTAATGCTACGGATATGATATCCGAACTCGTAGTAGCGATGAAACTTGAAGGAACGATATATGATATTGCTGATAGTATTCATCCCCATCCAACTCTTGCAGAAGCAATCATGGAAGCATCACTATCTGCGATTGATAAGCCTATTCATGCGTTAAAATAAAGAAACCAGGTTTTCCTGGTTTCTTTTTTTAACTTAATCATGAAAAATTTTTGACGATATGAAGTTATAAAAATATAATAGAGATAACAACTTAATATAGATAGGGGTTAAATATGGTAAAAGTGAGACTATTAGTAATTTATATCTTACAAGTACTGATTACATATTATTTAACCAAAAGATTTGCTAATTATTTTTTTACACCACTTACTATTATTTCTTTATGTTGTAGTTTACTATTAATAATATTAGTAAATGTTTTAGTAAAACGAAAAGAATGTGAACTTAATCGACTGATTAATGAAATTAACATGAGTAGCTTATATGGTAATGATAAGAGTGCTTATATTCTTGAGGTAAATCATCAAAAAGATCGTATTAATCGAATTGCCTTTTACCTTTGTTGTTTAGTAGTAGTGATACCAATATCCCTAACGATTTATCAAGAAAAAAGAACTGTTAATATCAATGATGTAAATGATTTCATCAAGATTAAGTATAATCTTGATGGAAAATATCGCTTAGTTAGTAATATTAATTTTGATGAATATAAACCCGAGGTGTTAAGCGAAGTAGGTTGTAAAGATAATCTCATCTTTAATGGAGTTTTTCAAGGCAATGGTCACGTTATAAGTAATCTTCATTATCCCTTATTTTATTGTCTTGGAAATAAGGGAAAGGTTGAAAATGTTAAACTTACCAATGTTAATATTAACTTAAATCAAGCAAATAATATAGGGGCAATAGCTTATTATAATTATGGAACCATTAAACAAGTCTATATTAATGGTGAGATATCTGGTAATGATACTGTTGGTGGGGTAGTTGGTAGTAATCAAGGTTATATAAAACAAGTCTTATTTGCTGGTACTGTCAAGGGTAATCGATCTGTTGGTGGCATTGCTGGTGTGGCTACAACCCAGTTTATCATATCGGAAAGTCAAGTATCAGGCGAAATAGAGGGTAAATTATTCGTTGGAGGAATTGCTGGCGAATTAATTCTATTGAGCGAAAATATATTAGTCCATAATAACTTAATCGAAGCTGATGTTATCGGTGATGATTATGTTGGTGGAATCTCTTGATATTCCATCACTAAGACTAATTGGAACGTTATTACAGGAAATATTGACGGATTAACTAATGTTGGTTTAGTTAGTGGCAGGAAAAACACCCCTCCATCTAATGATTTATTCATTGGAACTATCACTGGTTATGATCAAGAAATTTTTGAGTCTTTATATGTTAAGGAAGATTTAAATTTAGAAGCAGATATACCTTCTGACTATTTAGTTGCAAATGATAAATTAAGTGATGTAAATTGGCTTAAAGAAAACCTAGGTTTAGATTCTAGTATATGGGATATAAATATAACTAATGAAGGTATAACCTTTAGCATAATAAGTTTAAAGGATAT
>JAAYWZ010000110.1 GCA_012516175.1 Bacilli bacterium | reverse complement strand
TATTAACACTTAAGATTATTGAATTCTTTAAGATATTATTATTAAAGAAAGCTGAAGGTAAGGCTAGTTTATTAAATATCATTAATCTATTGAAAGTCTTTACCTTTATCTTAGTACTAAGTGTTGTCGGACTCCTTCAATATGAATATATCGAACAAAAAGAAGGAATATATATCTTAGGATGTTTATATTATGATGAATATGATAATTTGATATACGAATCACTATATTGGGGTAATTGTCCAGAGTTAGAAGACTATATTAACGAAGATGAACACTTAAGTTTTACCGTAAAAGAAACAAAAACAGGATTTTATGCTTACTACAACTTCTTAAAAGAAGATGGTGGTAGAGAACTTCTAAATAGTGTTAACTTAACTTTTGATACCATTACTAAAGTAAACATTAGTTATGATGCTAAGCGAATAGTCAATGTGGAAATGCATCGTAATGAGGTTATCAAAGTAGAAAAAGATTCTATTAAATACGCACTTAATAGTTATTATCGCAATGTTACGATCGATTATGAAAATCTTGAAATTACTAGTGCTGATGGGGAATATCATCATCATGATACTAATGAAACGAGTCATAATTTTACAAGTGATGAACTTACGCTTAGAAAACTCTATGCGTTAAAACAAGAGGTCGATGATAAAAATCAGCGATTAGATATTTATAAAGAGGTGGATGGAGAAAGCGAATTACTTTCGACGAGTTATGTTTCAATTTATGATCGGGTGATTGAAACAGATATTTATCAAGAAGTTGCCAATCTCACCTCCAAGTATCGCTTAAAACTAAATGAAGATTATATAGAGCATGAATTACTAACTTATGTTGATGATAAGTTGATCGATAGAAATTACCGGTTATTCGCATCATATCGCGATATTGATTATCTATTAAAAAGAAAAGAAGCGAAATTCAGTGATAAGGTTATCGTCAATTATAAGTATAGGCATTCTTTTGATGTGATGCGAAACTCGATAATTCTTCAAGATCAAGAAATATATGAATGTAAAGCCACAAGTTTTGGGAAGGTTATCAAAGAATATATTCAACCCAAACAAGCTCTTTTTGGGGAAAAGTATCTTGACTATGTAAATAAGTATATTGAACTATATCATTATTACGATATTGTGACAAACGGTAATACTTTATTTGATTACGAGTATGATTTAATGAATAATGGACCTGGTAATGATGTGATTTATCAACGGTTCCCATTCTATGAAGAGTATTATAAGTAATTAATAAATATAAATAGAGTTAATGGTTTAATATCATTGCTGCTATTTTTATTTGTGAAAAAAATCTGAGCTATTTTTCTTTATTTTTTATATAGAAGGAGTATAATTGTATCTTGGATTTCAAGTGAGGTAGAAGAATTATATGGCGAAAAAGTTAAACTATTCATTAAAAAAAGATAATCTAGATGTGGTTGTAGAAACTATTACCCATTTAATATCAATAATCATTAAGTCACTTAAACGTTTTGTTAAGAAAAACACTGTGTGTGTGATTGCACTTTGTGCAGCATTATTAACTTCATTTATTATTAAACCGGACAGAGCTTATTTAAATTACTTTGATTTACGTACCCTAACTACTTTATTTATCTCTTTAGCGGTGATTTGCGCTTTAAATAATATTCATTTCTTTGATATTATTAGTCAAAAAATAGTATACTTATTTAAAACTACAAGAAGTGCCATCATAGCCCTTATATACATTACCTTTATCGGTTCAATGTTTATTGCGAACGATATGGCATTAATTACTTTTTTACCATTAGGATTTTATTTACTAGTTAATACAAAACAAGAAAAATACATGGCCTTTGTTTTTATTATGCAAAATATCGCAGCTAACTTAGGAGGGATGCTAACTCCATTTGGTAATCCACAAAACTTATATTTATATTCCTATTTCAATATTAATAGTCTAGAATTTATGGGGATTATGTTTATTCCTTTTATTGTGTCAATTACTTTAATTACGATTTGCGCTTTGTTTATTAGTAATAAAGAATTGACTTTAACTAATGATGTGCAAGAGAAACTTGATGTTAAGAAAACAATACTCTACTTGATCTTGTTTTCTTTTACTTTAATCATTATTTTTAGAGTTGTTCATTATCTCTGGGGGTTAATCTTAATACCTATAATCTTACTAATTGTAGATAAAAAAGCGTTAAAGAATGTTGATTATCCTTTACTAATAACTTTCGCAGCTTTCTTTGTCTTCTCCGGTAATGTGGCACGGATGGATGCTGTAAGAGAAGTTGTAAGTAACTGGTTAAATGAATCTACCTTACTAGTAGGTGTTTTATCATGCCAAGTTATTAGTAATGTACCCACCGCAATTCTACTTTCTCACTTTACTAATAATTATCGGGAATTATTAGTGGCAGTTAATATTGGCGGTACAGGTACTTTAATCGCTAGTTTAGCTAGTTTAATTACTTACCGGACTTATGTCCATTATAATCCAAATAAGCAAATGTATTATTTAAAGATGTTTTCAGGTTTTAATTTCAGTTTTCTCGCTATCTTAATCTTATTATCTTATTTTATCTTTAGTTTATAAGAGACGGTTACCGTCTCTTATTTTTGTAATAATTACCAATAATAATTATTGGTGATTTATTTTCCGGTGATTAATGATAAAATGAAATTACTTATTCTAAAAGTGAGATGAGATTATGTTTAAACGTTTTATTATGGTAATACTTGTAGCAATGTTATTAGTTATTACTGGGTGTGCTAGTAATATAGAACTAACAACATCAACAATTGAAACAACAACCACTAAAGATACACCAAATATCGATTATAAATTACCAACCAAGAAGTTTATTCTAAATAGTCTTATAAGCAATAATATGATGTTTCAACGCGACAAACCAATTAGAATCTTTGGTGAGGCTGAACCGCATACGATTATTATTGTGAAGTTATATAAAGAGGAAGATCCTACCTACATTAAAGAGGCTTATACTCTTGTGCCTGAAAGTGGGGCTTGGCTAATTGAATTAGAAAGTGAACCTGGTTCATTTGATCAATATATTCTCGAAATAACTGATACAATTTATAAAGAAACGATTAGGAATGTAGTATTTGGTGATTTATATCTCACTGGTGGCCAATCAAATATGGCTTTAAAACTAAAATATATAATCGATAACGCAAAATATATGCATAATGTTAATGAAAGAAATCTAAGAATTTTCTATCAGGATGATTTATCTAATAGTGTAAATTATCCGTATGAAGCGCAAAAAGATGTAGTCAATGGTAGATGGCGAGTAGCGAATTCACTCGCAAATATTGAGGAAGCAAGTGCGATAGGTTATGTGTTTATGTATGAGTTATATCACCATTTAAAAGTACAAGGAAAAGCTATACCTATTGGCATTATTAATTCAGCTAGAGGTGGCTCAAGTATCTTTAGCTGGTTAGATCGCGATGTTATTAATAATAGTACCGAGTTAGTGGCATATCTTGATGAAAATCGCATTGCTAGGGATGAAAAGGGATGGAATACGAAAGGGACGAATAATTATAATCAGGTGAGTGCGTTATATAATAGTAAAATTGCGCCATTAACTAATTTTCATATTAAGGGTGTTATTTGGTATCAAGGTGAAAGTAATGCTACTTACTATCCTAATAACTATGCGATACCCACTTTAATTGATAGTTGGAGTAAGGCTTTTAATCGAGATAATGAACTACTTCCCTTTTTACTAATCCAACTTCATCCTTATGATGGTACAGATCCCTTGTTAGGACCATCAGAACGTAATTACACTTATTTCAACTATGCTTTACATCGGCAAGCACAGTTTGAAACAGTGATGCGTGAAAAGTACAAAAAGACGACTGTAATTATCCCAATATATGATGTGGATTTAACTTGGCAAGTAATACCCAAATATCCTAATGAAGCGATTTATCATCCTCTAACAAAAGCACCTATAGGTGTTAGAACAGCTAAAGCCATAGCAACCTTACTTTATGAGGATGAAGTTGATTATTTACCACCGATATATAAATCCCATACCTTTACGGCTACTTCAATCACTATTGAGTTTGATCATTATGGTGACTATTTAACAACCTTAGATGGAAAAGCTTATGTAACAACAGTAGAGGTTTATTCTTACAATGGTAAACGAAGCACAATTGCGGGGGAAATAATTGAACCCAATAAAATAAGAATTAGCAATGTTGATACTAGTCTAATTGAAGCGATTAGTTATAGTAACTTTTCAAGAAATGAAGCTAGTAATCTAGCTAATAGTTTAGGGATTCCAGCCATACCTTTCAAAGTTAATTTAAGATAAATATACATATAAATTTCTTAAAAAAACTACTATACTTCATGTATTAGTAGTTTTTTCTTTTGAACATAATAATTTATTTTTTGAACAATTATTTACATTATTCTGAATGTATGTTAATATATATGGAAAGAAAGCGTTATTATTTCATTATATATATTAAATAATGTAGGTATATAT
>JAAYWZ010000206.1 GCA_012516175.1 Bacilli bacterium | reverse complement strand
AGAAGAAAACTAGATACGATTATAAAGCAATTACTTCAAAATACAAAGCATCGTGAATCTTATTGTAGAAAAGAAGCTATTAGACTAAAACAATATGCCTATTCAGTTGTTTCTGGTGTTAGATATGATAATTATCTGGTTGCTTTACTTAAATCAGAAATCATCCAAATTGAACACCAATTGAATGTGCTTAATCTATGTATTGATAAGATGAAAGCTTTAGCTATGAATATTCCTCTTTATTACCAACTACAAACTATTCCAGGAATAGGTGAAGTACTAGCAGTAAGATTAATAGCAGAAATGGGAGATTTAAATCGCTTTAGTTCAAAATGGAAATTAGTTGCTTATGCGGGTTTAGATCCAACTGTTTATCAATCTGGACAAGTTACTGGTGAACACTTACGAATAACTAAAAAGGGTAATAAAAGGTTGAGAACTTTGGTTTATCTAGCTGTAAGTTCAAATATCAAAAGCAAGAAAACTAATCCTCTTAAAGATTACTACAACAAAAAAAGGCAGCAGGCTAACCCTCTAGCTCATAAAGCTGCCCTTGTCGCTTGTGCTAATAAATTATTACGCATAATTTATAGCATGAGCAAAAGTGGAACTTGCTTCCACTATAAATAAGTTATACTCGTTAATATAAGTGTCATTTTTAAAACTAGAATATCCACTAGTTTCTTTTAGCATGCTCATAAATAATCAAAACATTTTTTTATTTTTCCTATTGATTTTTATTATCTAATTTTAATGGATCATGCACTTCAACAAAAATATGTGGATTAATACGAATCTTGATAAAAACGTTTCAATCCTTGTTTCGTATACTAAAATTATGAGTAAGTTCTCTTTGTATGGTATTATTAATATAATTATACTATAATTATTATTGGAAGTGTAGTTATATTATAAAGTGAACCTCGAGTTCGTAAAAACGATTGTATTATAGTACATATAATCGTCTACACTTCCCTTGATTAATACGAGCTAAGAGAACGATGACTCTTAGCTTTTCTTTTTTATAGGTGTATAAAAAAGAAAGTTAACATTAAGGACACATCCTTGTTTGAACCCTAGAGTTCGTCATTAAAAATGTCCTTAGTAACATTTTAAGCTCTAAGCTAGTTTATATCTAATTGAACTTATAAGTTCGCATCAAAAACGAAAAATAGACTGAGTCTTAAAATGGTACCTACTGTATTTCATCGTGGAAGGGAGGAATAATAGTGAAGATCCCTTGTATTACTGTGGATGTTTCCAAGGGTAAGAGTTATTATCAAGGTTTTATTGGTTTAGACAAACCAATTATCAAAGCTACATCAATTAGCCATGATTTAGAGGGCTTTGAATCAATGGCTAAAGTTGGAGACAAATTGAAACAAGAGTTTAATGATGTAGTTTATGTTTTTGAAGCTACTGGAATCTATCACAAAAACTTACAGTCTTTTCTAGATAACCGAAACGAAAAGTACATTATCTTGAATCCTTTAGAAGCGGCTAAAGTTCGTAAAAGTCACTTAAGATCAACAAAGACAGATAAAAGAGATTGTCAAAGTATCGCTAAAGCTTACTTCATGAGGGATTATCCAATTTATCAAAAACAAGATTATATTTATGAAGAACTTCAAAGTATGAGTAGAAGTTACGAATATCAAGTAAAGAAACTCAGATTGATGAAAACTCATTTTAGAACACTTTTAGATATTGTATTCCCAATGTTTGACAAACTATATGAAAACATATATACCTCTATTCCTCTTACTGTTCTAAAACTATTCTCTCATCCTGAAGAACTTAAAAGAAGAAAACTAGATACGATTATAAAGCAATTACTTCAAAATACAAAGCATCGTGAATCTTATTGTAGAAAAGAAGCTATTAGACTAAAACAATATGCCTATTCAGTTGTTTCTGGTGTTAGATATGATAATTATCTGGTT
>JAAYWZ010000008.1 GCA_012516175.1 Bacilli bacterium | reverse complement strand
TGTGGGTAATGATGAATAAGGAAAGATTGTTTAAAGTAATTATCAAACTCTCAATTAATGACTTCCTCAAAATCCATCAACGTTTTTCAGATGAGATTAAGATAGTTAATAAAAAGGGGAATGATTATTATCTTAAACTAAATGAAAGCGACCTAGTAGTACTAGATAATTATGATATCCCTTATGAAATAATCAATTATCAAGGGGTAAAATTACTCCTTACTTCGATTAAACGTCATTTAAGCATCATTATCGGTCTATTTATACTTATAGTCTTCCTGTACATCCAAACATTTTCTGTTAGAGCGATTAGGTTTTCGAGTGAAACGAAAGATAATGAACGGATTGAAAAGTTAATTAGAAAATACTTTAAAGATTATTATATCTTTGAAGTGTTTTCGGGAAATATACAAGAGTTAAATTATGAATTGCGGAAAGAATTTAGTCATTTTGAATGGATATCAGTTGACAAAAAAGGTACAGTTTTATATGTAAAAGTTCTTGAACCGAGTATCATCAATAAACAAATTCAAACGGTAGAAGGTTATGGTGATTTAATCGCTAAAAAAGATGGTATTATCAAAATGTACCAAATTAGACACGGTTTACCATTAGTAACCTATAATCAGTTTGTTCGTAAAGGAGAGTTGCTTGTAACTGGTAATTTGCGTTATAATTACCATGATGAAAGTGCATTTTATGTACCTAGTGAAGGTGTAGTATATGCTGAAGTGTGGGAAACTGTTAATGTGACTGTTCCAAAACAGTTAATTGAAACTTCTTATACAGGACGAATTAAAACGAAAAAAGTTTTATACCTTTTTGGTTTCCAAATCACGATAAAAGAAGTAGATTCCTTATATGAGAAATATGATACAGAAGAGAAGTTGGATGTAATCAGTGTAATGAAATATAAAATACCGATTGGATGGAAAAAAATACATTATTTGGAAAAAAGTGATATAATAAGTATATACGATGAAGACACCAGTTTAACTTATGCTGAGTCGAAGATTAGACATGATTTATTAAGTAAATTTAAAGAAGGAGAAAAAATCCTTACTATTAATTTAGTTAAACAAAGTGAAGATGAGGAAAACTATTATTACACTTTCTTTGTCCAAACATATGAAGATATCGCAATATTTCAGAGGAGATCGGTGAATGAGTGATTATATCAATTTAGAGTTCCATTTTAATAATCTAGAAGAATCTATGACCATTATTGGTAGCCACGATCGTAATTTAAAACTATTAGAAGAATATTTTTCAACACGGATTATTACCCGTGGAGATACCATTCTCGTTAGTGAGAGCATTACAGAAACAGCTAAAAATAATCTTCTAAAGATTTTAAAAACTTTACAGACCATCATTAAGTATGATAATAATATCAATGAACGCGACATATTGTATTGTTTTCGTATGTTAGAGAAAGACATGCTTGATGATGTGGTTTCACTTTATAAGAATAAATTGATTGTTGGTAAAAAAGCGAATGGAAAACCCATTGTTGCCAAAACCTTTAACCAAAGGCGTTATATCAAAGCGATTGAAGAAAATGATATCGTCTTTGCGACAGGTCCCGCTGGAACTGGTAAAACCTATTTAGCAGTTGTAAAAGCTGTGACTGCTTTAAAGGCACAAGATGTGAAACGGTTGATTCTAACTAGACCTGCGGTTGCAGCTGGTGAGAGTTTGGGTTTTTTACCAGGTGATTTAAAAGAGAAGGTTGACCCATATCTACGACCACTTTATGATGCTTTACATGATACTTTAGGCGTAGAAGTAACTGAAGCTTTTATCGAGAAGGGTGTTATTGAAATTGCTCCTTTAGCCTATATGCGGGGACGAACCCTCGAAGATGCTTATATCATCTTAGATGAAGCTCAAAACACAACGGATCAACAAATGAAGATGTTTTTAACCCGTTTAGGGTTTAACTCTAAGATGATTGTTACAGGAGACGTCTCACAAATCGATTTACCACGTGGGGTAAAATCTGGATTAATTACTTGTATTAATATTTTAAAAGATATCGATAATATCGCCATTTGTACCTTTGATGTTTCCGATATAATTCGCCATCCATTAGTGCAAAAAGTTATAGACCGTTACGAAGAACACACAAGAAAAGAGGTTTAACATGTTAGATATAGTGTTTGTGAATGAGACAGATTTTGATACCACAGGGTTCGATACATTAATTACAGAGGTCTTTCATGAAGCAATGAAAACGGAAAACATCGATAAGTATTATGAAGTTAGTGTTGTCTTTGTGACGAAAGAACGAATTCAAGAAATAAACCGTACTTATCGTGGTATTGATCGTGTTACTGATGTTATATCCTTCGCCTTATTAGATGATGAAGATGATATTATTTTTGAAGATGATGAAGAAGAAATCACTGTATTAGGTGATATCTTTATCTGTCTTGAAGTAATGAAGGAACAAGCAAAGGAATATGGCCATAGTGAAAAACGGGAATTAGCCTTCTTAGCTTTACATGGCTTACTACATCTATTAGGCTATGATCATGATACACCCATGGAAGAAAAAGAAATGTTTGCTAAGCAAGATTACATCCTAAATAATCTAGGTATTACAAGGGGATGATGTTAGTGGATATTAAGAAATTGAAAGAAGCTGCTATCAGTGCTATGCAAAATGCTTATGTACCTTACTCACATTTTCATGTCGGTTGCAGTATTCTTCTTGATGATGGGACCATTATTAAGGGTGCTAATATTGAGAATGCTAGTTACGGTTTAACTAATTGTGCTGAGCGAAGTGCTTTATTTACAGTCTATTCTCTTGGCTATCGTAAAGAAAACATCAAAAAGATGCTAATTGTGGGTGACACTGAAGATGTTATCTCACCTTGCGGTGCTTGTAGACAAGTTATAAGTGAGTTAGTTAGTGATGATACGGAAATTATTCTTACTAATTTACATGATAAGTATCGTAGCGTTACCAAACATGAACTTTTACCCTTTAGTTTTACGAAAGAGGATATGAAAAAATGAATCAGGAGAAGTTAAAATCAGGTTTTATCACCATCATCGGTCGCCCGAATGCAGGTAAGTCAACATTTATTAATCAAGTCTTGAAACAAAAAGTTGTTATTACGAGCGATAAACCGCAAACAACCCGTAATCAAATTCAAGCGATATATAATGCAGATGATTGTCAGATGATCTTTATTGATACTCCAGGAGTTCATAAACCGAAGCATGAGTTAGGCAAAGTCTTAAATAAAACAGCCTTTAATGCTTTAAAAGAAGTTGATTGCATCCTCTTTATGGCTGATGCAAGTGAAACTTTTAGTACAGGTAATCGATATATCTTAGATCAATTAAAAGAAATAGATACACCAGTAATTTTAGTTTTGAATAAGATTGATTTACTAAAGAAACATCAAGTAATTGAAGCCATTGAAACCTTTAGTAAAGAATTTGATTTTGCGGATGTAGTGCCTATATCAGCTCTTACAGGAGAGAATGTGGAAACTCTGATTACGGTAATCAAGGATAAGCTACCAGAAGGTCCACGCTACTATCCTTTAGATATGGTCACTGACCACCCTGAACGGTTTATCATTGGTGAGTTAATCCGGGAAAAAGTATTAATGAAAACAAGAGAAGAAGTGCCCCATTCAGTCGCAGTGGTCATTGATCAATATAAGAAGCGAGATAATAGCGACATAATCGATGTTTATGCGACAATTATTGTTGAACGTCCTACTCAGAAAGCCATTTTAATTGGTAAGGGTGGACAAATGTTGAAAGATATTGGAACCTTAGCTCGCATGGATATTGAGAATTTGCTAGGTAGTAGGATATATTTAGAACTCTGGGTTAAAGTGATGGAAAACTGGCGTAATCGCAATAATGTCTTAAATCAACTAGGTTATCGTGAAGAACCCAAATAAGTATTTTTAATAAATAATTTTGCCGATTTTGTTTATCCTAAAAAATAGAAATTAGGAGAAAGGAAATCGGCAATGAAAAAAGATGCATGGGAAAGATTTATGAAAACTGGTAGCGTTGATGACTATTTGAATTATAAAAAGAAGCAACGCAAATACTTAGAAGAAATGTCTACCGATGTGTATATAACGGGAAGGGATAGAAATGACCGAAATCATCGAAGGGGTAGTTCTAAAGACGAGTGATTATCAAGAACATAGTAAGATTTTACAGGTCTTTTCTAAGGAGCATGGACTGTTGGGGATCTACATACGCGGTGCTAATAACTACAAATCGCCTAATTTTGCCTTAGCCCAACCAATCAGCCATGCTTTTTTTACGATTCGTTATACCGATGGTTTATCAAGTAGTTTTAAAGGAGAAATAATTAACCCTTTTCAAAATTTAAAACTTGATTTTACTAAGAATATATATGTCTATCATCTCTTTGAACTATTACTGAAAAACTTAGAACAACATGAAGCACATTTTGATTTATACTCATTATTATTAAAAACTTTAAATGTGTTTGAAAATTCAAACGATTTAAATTTAATTAAGCTACTCACGATCTATTTCGAATTACAACTTTTATACTTATTAGGTGTTGGACCAGTAGTGTCGCATTGTGTCGTTTGTGGCGATACAATGAATATCGCAAATTTCGACATTTCTCGTGGTGGATTTGTCTGTTTAAATCATGTTGATAAACCCCATAAAAGGTATGGAATTGCGACATTAGAATCTCTATTTAAGCTTCATACAAGTAATTTTGAGCAAGTATTATCGATAGCTAATGAAGTTAACAATGATGTGTTAATAGATTTACGGGAAATCATGACTAACTTCTACATGTATCATCTTAATATGACTACTAATGCTGTTAAATACTTTAATAAACCTTGACAGGTTAGTCAGAATTATCTATAATAAATATGATATGTATATGACTTTCCCATACATTAATGAAGGGGAAACTAAATGATGAATAATTATAAGTTAACCATATTTAAATATTTTAAATAGGGTGGAACCGCGAGCTGATTCTCGTCCCTATGCTTTATAATTTAGTATAGTGATGAGAATTTTTTTGTATTTTTAACTTATTTGTTATAGTCGGAGGTATCGTATGAATAACAAAGTAACAATGGAAAAAATTGTAAGTTATGCTAAAACACATGGTTTTGTATATCAAGGATCAGAAATCTATGGTGGTTTAGCAAACACTTGGGATTTTGGTCCCCTTGGAGTCGAACTAAAAAACAACATTAAGAAAGCCTGGTGGAAAAAGTTCGTACAAGAATCAAAATATAACGT
>JAAYWZ010000109.1 GCA_012516175.1 Bacilli bacterium | reverse complement strand
TAGTCAAATCGCTACAACGCAAATCTATACTCATGTATCACGGGAAAAATTGAAAAAAGTATATATGGAAACCCATCCCCATGCGAAGGAGGTTAAGAAATGAAAGTGCGTGGTTTTGAGGTTGTTAGTAGTTATCAAAATAAAATGATTAACCTTCCTAAACGGCAAACATTACACTCAGCTGGCTATGATATTGAGAGTGCTGAAACAGTAGTCATTCATCCTCAAGAAGTGAAGCTAGTGAAAACTGGTTTAAAAGCATATATGCAGCCAGATGAAGTCTTACAAGTCTATATAAGATCATCGATACCAATTAAAAAGGGTCTGATGATGGCTAATAATGTAGGAATCATTGACAGCGATTATTATAATAATGAAAAAAATGAAGGACATATTATGATACCTTTGTATAATTTTTCCAAGAATCCGGTTATAATAAATAAAGGTGATAAGATTGCCCAAGGCATATATATAAAATATCTAACAACAGATAATGATGAACCAGTTGAACGGATACGTGCTGGTGGCTTTGGAAGTAGTTCAGAATAGCATTGTAAAAATTATCATAAATATAATTAATTATAATTGAAAACTATATTTAAATGTGTTATACTATTAAGCGGCAAAAAAATACACACACAAATGAGAAAATCGTCGCGTGCTAATGTTTGTTACATTAGTGGCGGTTTTCGTTGAAATTTGTGGCGGCCAAACAAAATAAAAAACAGGAGGAGTTATATTACATGTCAGTTGTTTCAATGAAGCAATTATTAGAAGCAGGTGTTCATTTTGGACATCAAACCCGCCGTTGGAATCCCAAGATGGCAAAATACATCTATGCGAAAAGAAACGGCATTTACATCATTGACTTACAAAAATCCCAAGAAAAAATCGAAGAAGCCTACAAAGTTATGTTAGACATCGTTCGTAATGGTGGCAAGGTTCTATTTGTAGGTACGAAAAAACAAGCCCAACAAGCAATTAAAGAAGAAGCAGTTCGGGCAGGACAATTCTATGTTAGCCAAAGATGGCTTGGTGGCACTTTAACAAATTTTGCGACTTTAAAAACCAGAATTAATCGCTTATATGAATTAGAAGCGATGTTTGAAGATGGTACCATTAACAACTATCCTAAGAAAGAACAAATCCTATTAAGTAAAGAACTTGACAGATTACAAAAATTCTTTGAAGGTATCAAAGAAATGAACCAATTACCACAAGCGCTTTTTGTTGTTGATCCTAAGAAGGAACGCAATGCGATTCTTGAAGCGCGTAAGTTAAATATCCCTGTTTTTGGTATCGTTGATACTAACTGTGACCCAGATGAAGTTGATTATGTCATTCCTGCGAATGATGATGCGATTCGCGCCATCAAGTTAATCTTAACAGTCATGGCTAATGCTTGTGTCGAAGCACAAGGTGGCAAGATCGTTGAACTTGTTGAGGAAAGTCACGATGTTAATACAGAAGAAGTCCATACTGAAGTAGTAGAAGAAACTACTGAAGAACTAGCTTCCGCTGAATAATGGACAGTTATGGTGATAATTTTTCCGTTATCACCTTTTTTTAAAAGATAAAGATTTAGGAGGATATTTTTATGAATATTACAGCACAAATGGTTAAGGAATTGCGCGAAAAAACTGGTGCCGGCATGATGGATTGTAAGAAAGCTTTACAAGAATGCGACGGCGATATGGAAAAAGCGATTGATTGGCTTCGTGAAAAAGGCATTATGAAAGCAGCGAAGAAACAAGACCGCGTTGCGGCTGAAGGCTTATGTAACTTTGTGATTAGCGGCAATAATGCTTACTTATATGAAATCAACTCAGAAACTGACTTTGTTGCGAAGAATGAACAATTCTTGACATTAATTAATGAAGTTGGTCAAGCTTTAGTAAACGCGCAAGCAGACACTTTTGAAGAAGCTTTAAAAGCAACTTTCAATGGTAAAACCGTTGAAGAATTAGTAATTGATGCGACCGCAAAAATCGGCGAAAAGATCACTTTCCGTCGTTATACAAAATTAAGCAAGACTGACGACCAAGTTTTTGGTGCCTACAAACATATGGGTGGTAAAATTGCGGTAGTTGTTGTTCTTGATGGCAACAATGAAGAAGTAGCGAAAGATGTCGCAATGCATGTTGCCGCTTTAAATCCTCAATACTTATCAGAAGCAGATGTTGATGCTAAAACGCTTGAACATGAAAAAGAAGTACTTACTAAAGAAGTTGAAAACGAACTTGCCGCTGAAACAAATGAAAAAGCTAAACAAGCGAAGATGCAACGGATTCCTCAAATTGTTGAAGGTAAAATTAAGAAATGGCTTAAAGATATCTGCTTAGTTGATCAATTATTTGTTAAGAATCAAGATTTAACAGTTCTTCAATATGTTAAGAACAACAATTCTAATATCGTAAAATTTGTCCGCTATGAAGTTGGCGAAGGCATTGAAAAACGTGTCGATAACTTTGCGGAAGAAGTAATGGCACAAGTACGTAACTAATTGGCACGCTTGTGCCTTATTTTTAAACTTATAAAAGGATGGTAAGTATATGAAAAAATATAATCGAGTAATTCTAAAGCTTAGTGGTGAAGCCTTAGCAGGTAATAAAGATGTGGGAATTGACCCGATTACTGTAAAAGAAATTGCCCAAGAAATCAAAGAAGCCTATGAAACTGGTGTGCAACTAGCAATCATCGTAGGTGGTGGCAATATCTGGCGAGGAAAATCCGCTAGCGAAATGGGTATGGAACGCGCAAGCGCTGATTATATGGGAATGTTGGCAACAGTGATGAATGCCTTAGCGCTCCAAAATGCTTTAGAATTACTTAATATTGAAACACGTGCAATGACTTCAATTAGCATGGAACAAGTAGCAGAACCTTATATTCGTCGTCGAGCGATTCGCCATTTAGAAAAGGGACGCATCGTCATCTTTGGTGGTGGTACAGGTAATCCTTACTTCTCAACTGATACCACAGCTGCCTTAAGAGCAGCAGAAATCAACGCTGATGCGATTCTCATGGCGAAAAATAAAGTCGATGGAGTTTATGATAGTGACCCCTTCCTTAATCCTAATGCGAAACGCTTTGAACATTTAACGTTCTTAGATCTCGTTAATAAAGACCTCAAGGTCATGGATGCAACAGCTGCAACTTTGTGTATGGACAATAATATTGATGTTGTTGTATTTAATATGAATACAAAAGGTAATATTAAAAAAGCCGTAATGGGCGAAGTTATTGGAACTACCGTGAAAGGGAGATGATTGTATGCCAGAAACTATCCTTTTAGATGCGGAAGAACGTATGGAAAAAGCTGTGGAAGCTTTAAAAAACGAGTTATCAAAGATTCGCACAGGACGAGCTAGTGCGAAACTGCTAGAACACATTAGTGTTGACTATTATGGGGCACCGACTCCAATCCCCCAAATGGCTTCAATAAGTGTTCCTGAAGCACGGATGCTTGTCATTAAACCTTATGATCGTTCGATGCTTAAAGAAGTCGAAAAAGCCATCCTCGCATCTAACTTAGGTATTACTCCAACTAACGATGGACAAGTTGTTCGGATTGTCTTTCCACCTCTTACAGAAGAACGTCGGAAAGAGTTAGCGAAGCTTGTTAGTAAGCATGGCGAAGATGCTAAAGTAGCGGTTAGAAATGTCCGTCGTGATGCAAATGAACAACTTAAGAAGTTAGAAAAAGATAAGGTTATAAGTGAAGATGATCTCAAAGGTTACATGGAAGATGTCCAAAAACTAACCGATGAGTACATCGAAAAGATTGAAAAAGTTGTTAAAGAAAAAGAACAAGACATATTGACGATTTAATCATTAAGGGTAGATAAGGCTTATTTATCTACCCCCTTTTTATGTATTTATCTAAATGTGATAAAATAATAATATAATAATTATTTACAGTCCCCTAACTATTGGGTAAAATATGTTTATATGGAAATTCTGTTTGGAGGGACAACATGATCTTCCGCAAGAAAAAGGATGAGTTAATTTTAGATAGAAATCGTCTTCCCCGCCACATTGCCTTTATAATGGATGGTAATGGTCGCTGGGCCAAAAAAAGAGGGTTACCACGCACAGCAGGGCATCATGAAGGTGGTAAAGCTCTACTTAAAGTATTAAAAAAGTGTAATGAATTAGGTATCGAAGCTATAACAGTCTTTGCGTTTAGTACGGAAAATTGGTCAAGACCAAAAGAAGAAGTAGAATATTTAATGAAGTTACCTAATCAATACATCAAAACTTATTTACCAAAGATTAAAGAGGCTAATATCAAGATGAACTTCATTGGTTTTCTTGATGTTTTACCAGAAGAGATGAAAGAAAACATTAGACTTGCGATGCAAGAAACTAAAAATAATACTGGGATGATTTTTACTATCGCATTAAATTACGGCGCGCAAGATGAGATTCTATACGCGGTAAAACAAATCGCACGCGAATATCATGAAGGCAATATCACACTTGAGGATATTACAAAAGAGTATTTTGAGAAAAAACTTTTCACTAATGACTTACCACCCATCGATTTTATGGTAAGAACCAGTGGTGAACTGAGAATAAGTAATTTCTTGCTCTGGCAAATAGCCTACAGCGAGTTATATTTTGTGCCTAAATTATGGCCAGATTTTAACGAAAAAGAATTACGCAAAGCACTTATTGCTTATCAAAAGCGAAAACGGCGCTTTGGTGGAATCGAGGGAGTGTAGTTATGAAAACACGAATTATTACCGCCGCTTGTATCTTTGCGGTTATTATTCCCATCTTTTATGTAAAGATGGTTTATGGTATTAATCATTATATATATATCTTAGGATTTATCTTAACCGTTCTAGCAGCGAATGAGATCATTAATGTGAAAGAAATGGAGAAACCCTTACCTTTAGAGATCCATTTGTTAACTTATTTAGGTATTATATATTTGGCATTCGCTGATAGTTTTGTGGAACTCTTTAATATGCCAGAAAAATATAACATAAATCCTATGCCATTTACCCTAATAATCATCTTACTAGTCATGATTCTTAGGAAGAATTATAAACTTAATGATGCTGCTTATTCTTTTTTAACAATAGCTTATTTAGGACTTGCTTTTGGTTGTTTAGTTAACTTCTTTTTACAACCAAATGGTATGTATGCCTTAATATTCATCATTATAATTCAAAACATTACTGATAGTTTTGCATTCTTTGTTGGTAAAGCTTATGGTAAACATAAATTATGTCCTGATATTAGCCCTAAGAAAACAGTAGAGGGCGCAATTGGTGGGACCATAGTATGTACGGTTTTAGTTCCCATTTATGCGATTCTCTTGAAAGATAAACTTAACTTTCCGTTTGGTAATTCCGTAATCCTTATTGTCGTATTTACTTTCTTCTTATCGGTTATTGATCAATTTGGCGATTTAATAGCAAGTGTGATTAAGCGTCACTTTAAAGTGAAGGATTATAGTAATCTCTTCCCAGGTCATGGTGGCGTTCTCGACAGATTAGATAGTATTTTATTTACTTCCTTAGTTTATACATATTTATTAGATTTAGTTAGTAAGTTAATGTAGGAGTGCAGTATGAAAAATATTATATTGTTAGGGGCAACTGGTTCCATCGGTACCCAAACAATTGAAGTCTTAAGAGGTTTATCAGATGAATATCGCTTAGTGAGCTTAGCATTTGGTAAAAATCTAAATAAAGCGATTGAAATAATTAATGAATTTAAACCATTCTATGTTTGCTCCGAACTAAAAGAGCATGCTGAGATTCTAAAAAATCTTTATCCGTCTTTAAAAGTTGGATATGGAAATGATGGATTACTTGAATGTGCAACCTTTGAAGCAAGGAATAATTATCCAACAGTTGTGGTTAATGCGCTTGTTGGTAGTTTAGGATTAAAACCAACTGTAGAAGCGATTCGCAAAGGTTATACGATTGCCCTTGCGAATAAAGAGACATTAGTAACTGCGGGAAGAATTGTTAAGGAAGAAGTTGCTAAACATGGTGTAGAGTTAATTCCCATCGATAGTGAACATAGTGCCATCTTTCAATGTCTAAATGGTGAGAATAACAGGAACCTTAAAAGGATTATCTTAACCGCAAGTGGTGGTTCTTTCCGAGATAAAACAAGAGCGGAACTAGAAAATGTGACGGTAGAAGAAGCACTTAAGCATCCTAACTGGTCGATGGGTAGTAAAATCACGATTGACTCGGCAACAATGATGAATAAGGGTTTTGAAGTGATTGAAGCCCATTTCCTCTTTAATGTAGGGTATGAACAGATTACCACCATACTTCATCGGGAAAGTATTATTCATTCGATGGTGGAATTTCAAGATACCGCCATCCTAGCCCAATTAGGTACACCAGATATGAAGGTTCCCATTTCTTATGCTTTAACCTATCCTGAAAGGCAATTAGTATCTAATGCGAAACAACTAGATTTAACAGAAATCGGTATCTTACATTTTGAAAAAGTGGATTTTGCAAGATTCCCTTGTTTGAAATATGCCTATGATGCTGGTATAATAGGTCATAGTTTACCAACAGTATTAAATGCGGCTAATGAAGCAGCAGTTAACTTATTCTTAGATGGAAAGATTAAGTTCTTAGATATTGAAAAGATTATTTATGAAAACTTGGAAAAACATGAATTAATCAAGAATCCTGATTTAGAGACAATCATTCAGTTAGATAAAGAGCTAAAACTGCGCATTATTAAGAGCGCTGAAAGGAGTGCACTATGAGCTTCATAATTTACTTATTGGCATTTTTATTTGTATTAGGATTAGTAATTATCGTGCATGAATTTGGTCATTTCGTCTTTGCGCGAAGGGCTGGCATTCTCTGTCATGAATTCTCTATTGGTATGGGACCGGTGCTCTTCAAAATTAAGAAAGGCGAAACAGTATATTGTATTAGAGCCATTCCCATTGGTGGTTATGTATCAATGGCAGGAGAAGACCCTGATATCGCAAAAATTAAAAGAAATCAACGGGTGTATTTAAAAATCCAAAATAATTATGTGACAGACATCTATTTATATCCCGATGTCAAAGAACGCTTAGTGCAAGCACGCGTAATTGACTTTGATTTATATGGTAAAGAAGGTAACGATTTATACATCCATTATGAAAATGTTGATGGCGAGAGTCATTATGTGAAAGTTAAAAGAGACGCCCTCTATCATTTTACTAAAGATAACTCCCAACAAATCGCACCCTACGACCGTTGTTTCGAATCGAAACGATGGTTACCCCGTTTCCTAACTGTTGTTATGGGGGCAGGATTTAACTTTTTATTAGCGCTAGTTATCTTTATTGTAATTAACTTAGTTACTGGTGCACCTAGAACCGAACCAATAATTGGTTATGTATCACCTAATAGTCCCGCTTATAATATAGGTTTACAAGCAGGAGATAAAATCTTAACCCTACAATTAGAAGGAGAAATTCCTGTTGAGATTAAAAAATGGGACGATATATCCTCTGTCATGCGTCGATTTAGTCAAGGAGAGTTAACTATCAAGGTGCTCCGTGATGGTCAAGAACTTACCTATACCGTTATACCAGAAATATATGTGGCAACATTAGGGATTACTAGCACCAGGGACCTTAATAATACAATAATTGGCTCTGTTTCTGCTAACTCCAATGCGGATAAAGAGGGTTTACAAGCTGGTGATGAAATCATTAAGATTAGTGGAACCCTCAATGATGATAAAAATACTGATGAAGTGGAATCTGGTAAATTAGAAATTAGTAAAGCAGCTAATACATTAACTAATTGGTATGACCTGAATAATTTCTTGCGAAGATTCTATCTTGCGGAAAAACTCGAAATTACAGTATTACGTAATGGTGAGGAGAAAACCTTCACAGTCCAAACATTAAAGGCGATTGAATCAGCTAATGTTTCCCGGGCAATAGTGGGGATTACCCAAGATACCAACCATAACTTCTTTGTGGCTATTGGTAATGGCTTTAAAGATACCTTTAGTGCAATTGGTAGTGTTTTTGAAACACTCAAATTACTTGTCTCTGATGGTAATGTTGGGGTAGGCGATTTATCTGGTCCGGTAGGAATCTTTGATATGACAAAAACTTATGCAGCCGCTGGTTTTATTGCTTTACTCAGTTGGCTTGCTTTCATCAGTGCTAATATCGGATTTGTGAATCTATTACCACTACCAGCACTTGATGGTGGAAGAATCATCTTCCTCTTTATTGAAGCGATAGTAAGAAAACCTGTAGATCGTAAGATTGAAGGTATCATCCATACAGTAGGCTTTGTATTATTTATGTTATTATTTGTTTATGTTACATTTAACGATATCATAAGGATAAGAGGCTAGAGACTATGAAGCAAAGTATGACATTTATTCCGACATTAAGAGATGATCCTAAAGAAGCAGAAATCAGTTCTCATAAATTCATGTTAAGAGCTGGTTATATTAAACAAGTCGCAGCTGGTGTGTATGCTTACTTACCACTAGCGTTACGTTCTTTAAAAAAAGTAGAGAAAATTATAAGAGAAGAATTAGACAAGATTGGGTGTGCCGAACTCCTCATGCCTGCCTTGCAACCTGCTGAACTCTGGCAAGAGTCAGGACGGTGGAATCAATATGGTGACACCTTAATGCGTATGAAGGACCGCCATGACCGGGATTTTGCGCTTGGTCCTACCCATGAAGAAGTAATCACTTTCTTAGTAAGAGATGTTTTAAATAGTTATAAGAAGTTACCAGTATCCTTATATCAAATTCAAACTAAATTCCGTGATGAGTTAAGACCACGTTTTGGCTTAATGCGCGGTCGGGAATTCGTGATGAAAGATGCTTATTCTTTCCATGATAGTTATGAATCCCTTGATAAAACATACAAAGATTTCTATCAAGCATATACCAATATTTTTACTAGATGTGGGTTACATTTCCGCGCTGTGCAAGCTGACCCAGGTAATATCGGTGGTAGTGAATCATGCGAATTCATGGCATTAACAGAAGTTGGTGAAGATACGATTGTCTATTCTGATCAATCAGACTTTGCGGCGAATATTGAAGTATATAATTTACCTGTCGGGACACCAAGTCCGGATGGTAAAGGTACAATTCGCCATGCAAAGGGAATTGAAGTTGGCCATATCTTTAAGTTAGGTACGAAGTATTCAAATTCCATGAAAGCTCAATTCAAGGATGAAAACAACAATCTCAAAGATATCATTATGGGTTGTTACGGTATTGGTGTAAGTCGTGTGCTTATGGCTGTAATCGAACAAAATCATGATGATAATGGTATCATTTGGCCAAAAGCTTTAGCACCATATGATGTTCATGTGCTTGTCATAGATACTAAGAATGAAAAGCAAGTCCAAGCAGCTAATTACCTAGAAGACTTACTAACAAAGCATAATTATGAAGTGTTAGTTGATGACCGTAATGAACGGCCAGGAGTTAAATTTGTCGAAAGTGATTTAATTGGCATTCCTGTACGAATCACTTTAGGTAAGAGTCTTGAACAAGGCTTAGTAGAAGTTAAACTCCGTAATAGCGATACTAAGGTTGAAGTTGAATTAGAAGACTTGTTAAACTACTTAAATACTAATTATTAAAAATAAGTAAGACGGGAACTCTACATTATGCTAGAGTTCTTTTTCTATATACTCCCCATGTTATTAACTGTATAAGTAGAGGAACAGTTTCATGTCATTCAAAACCAAGTTATTGATAATTCAGAGTAATTATGCGAATGATATAAATAAACTCCAATGATTTATTAATTTTGACAATTTACGATATCTTCATACATGAATAATAGTTTAAAATGTATTAAGATTATGATAAAATATGAATAATAAATACGCCAAGAATTTGGAAGTGATTGCGATGAATAAACTTTTGATGAAAGCTGTCAGTTTAATTATGCGCTTTTTTTCATTTCAATTTGAAGGTTTTGATGTGTTAAACTCTACAGAAGTATTGCGCCGAAAAAACATTTTAGTAAATCGTATCTTAACCTTAGCGAATATCCTCATTACAATTTTTATTGCGATGTACTATGATACCATTGGTTTACCTAAATCCTTATCATTGCTAGTACCAACAGTATTGATAAACTTATTGATAACTTATTTTGTTTCGACGAAAAAAGATGATTATGAAAAACAACTCATGGGCATGTATGTGGCAGTCCTTTCAGTTAGTTATATCGCTTTACGTTTGTTTGTCTTATATCCAATGCCCTTTACATATATCTTCTTATACATCGCTTTAGTGATTATTGCCTTATTTCAAAATCGTCATGCGATTATCCTTGGTGATGCCTTAATTCTTTCCGTAGCATCCTTTATCCATATATCGGAAGTAGGTAAAGGCAGTGCCTCAACTCTGATTAGTGAAAATCATGATATAAGTGTTTATACAATGTTTTTAATTCTATTTATATTTGTTATTACGTCCATGGTTTTCTTTAGTGAGTATATGGATAGAGAACGTCGTAATGAGTTTAAGAAACGCGAAGAACTTGAACAAAACTTCAAAAATGTGTTATGGGATGTTTTTGATACGATTGATGATTTTTCTCAAGTTACGGAAGGAGAAGAATCCAACCGTGATTATATGATTGCGCTCATGGCGAAACGGTTAGGCATGCTTTATGGTTTTGATGAACAAAAGGCTGATGAAGTCTTTAATTATGCGATTGTGATTGGGGTTAATAATAAGTTTGATTTTAGTTATAGTGAAGAGGTCAAACAAAATATTTTAAGCGATTACAGTAAGATTCACTATAAACTCGGAATGGGCAATATGATGTTGAGAAGAACAAGAATTAGAATGAAATGTGAATCAATGGTACGTAGCCGCTATGAATCTTGGTTCATTTCCGAAAACTTCCGCAAGATTAAGGCTGAAGATAAGAGTATTGAAAGCCAGATTATTTTATTATGTGAGTTATATGTTATGTTAAGAGATAAACAAAGCTATAAAAAGGCATTACCCCATGTAAAGACCATTAAAGAAATTGTTGATCATTTTACCCACTTCTTTGATGAAAACTTAATGAATATTTTTACGGAAAACAACGTTGAGTTCGAAGTCATCTATGAAAAGATTAATAGTTAAGAATTGACAGAAAATGTCGACTAGGATATAATTATGTTGTTTATATCTTAATTATTAGTTAATAATAATTAAATATATTCAATCCTTATTCCGAGCGATGGAGGATGGAACCCTGTGAAGTCGCAGCAACCATCACTTTAAGTGAAAGGTGCTTGTTCTAGGAAGCGTCATGCTTTAACAATAAGGAGATTATTATTAATCCGCCTTATTGGCGCTTTTTTTATGTCTATGCAGTGAATAAAGCAGGATGTTTACTTAAGACTATTAGTAGGAGGAAAATCATGAGTAAAGAACGCAAATTATTTACCTCAGAATCAGTGACCGAAGGTCATCCAGATAAAATATGTGATCAAATTTCCGATGCTGTTTTAGACGCGATTCTAGCTGATGATCCCGATGCTCGGGTTGCTTGTGAAGTAGCTGTAACCACAGGTTTGGTATTAGTGATGGGTGAGATTACTACCTCCACCTATGTTGATATTCAAAAGATTGTAAGAGAAACAGTACGGGATATCGGTTATGACCGCGCTAAATATGGTTTTGATTGCGACACCTGTGCTGTATTAGTTGCCATTGATGAGCAATCACCGGATATAGCCATTGGTGTTAATGTCCCATATGAGTTAAGAGAACAACAATCTGATTTCCATAACGGTGAAGCTTTAGGTGCAGGAGATCAAGGCTTAATGTTTGGTTATGCGACCGATGAAACTGAAGAGTATATGCCACTTCCAATCGTCCTAGCTCATCGACTTACCCGCCGTCTCGCCTATGTAAGAAAAAATGGCATTTTGCCATATTTACGACCAGATGGTAAAAGCCAAGTGACGATTGAATATGATGAAGTAGGAAACCCTTATCGTGTTGATGCGATTGTTTTGTCGGCACAACACGCTCCTGAAGTCACTTATGCACAGTTAAAACAAGATTTAAGGGAACATGTAATAAATGCGGTAATCCCAAAAGAATTAGTTGATGAAAAGACTCGTTATTACATTAATCCCACTGGTAAATTCATTGTCGGTGGTCCTCAAGGAGATTCTGGTCTTACTGGAAGAAAAATTATCGTCGATACATACGGTGGATATGCCCGACATGGTGGCGGAGCATTCAGTGGCAAGGACCCAACCAAGGTCGACCGTAGTGCTGCTTATGCCGCAAGATATCTTGCGAAAAACATTGTGGCTAGTGGTTTAGCAAATAAATGTGAGATTCAACTTGCTTATGCGATTGGGGTAAGCCAACCTGTTAGTATCAGTGTAGATACATTTGGTACAGGTAAATTACCTGACAATCAAATCGTTGCGATTATCCGCAAGCATTTTGATTTACAACCTAGCAGCATCATTAAAATGTTAGATTTACGTCGACCAATCTATAAGCAAACAGCAGCTTATGGTCATTTTGGTCGTAATGACTTAGATCTTCCTTGGGAACGATTGGATAGAGTTGATATCTTTAAACAATATTTAGTAAAATAAAAAAATCGGGGAATTTTAATCCCCGATTTTTGTTAAGCAGATGAACGTTTGACATTCATAATAACTGGAATAACCATTGGACGGCGTTGAATTTTATCATAAACATAATTAGAGAGATAATCAGTTAAATCATTTTTGATTTGCACGATGTTTTTCTTTGCTTGGAGTGCTTGATGCATGAAGGAGAGGGTTTCGGTTTCAAGTTCATTCACAAAATCGATTGAATCTTTTAAGAAGATAAATCCACGAGAGATGATGGTAGGTTTCTTTAAAACTTCTTTCGTTGCAAGGTCGACATTAATGATAATCGCCAGTAACCCATCATTCGCAAGGATTTTCCGATCACGGATAACAACATTACCGATATCACCAATGCCACTACCATCGATTAAGATGGAGCCACTAGGTACAGCACCTGCGACACGGGCACCTTTTTTCGAAAAAGCTAAAACCTGACCATTATCTAAGACAAAAACATTCTCTGGTTTAACACCACATTGGATCGCTAGGTCCCCATGAATTTTTAACATCCGATACTCACCATGAACAGGCATGAAGTACTTAGGCTTAATAAGTTGAATCATGAGTTTTTGTTCTTCTTGACCAGCATGACCTGAAGTGTGGGTATCAGTTAATGGACTATGGGTGATGACATTAGCACCTGCCCGAAAGAGTTTGTTGATGGTATTACCAACGCTTGTCGCATTGCCTGGGATGGGGTTTGAGGAGAATATAACCGTATCGCCAGGAATGATGGAGATTTGTCTGTGCGTACCATCCGCAATTCTTGAGAGAGCTGCCAAAGGTTCTCCTTGACTACCAGTGCAGAGAATTGTTATTTGGTTCTCATCAAGGAGTTTCAGTTCTTCTGGACCAACAAAGGTATCTTTAGGACATTTGATATATCCTAAATCAAGACCAACTTTTAGGGTAGCTTCCATGCTCCGCCCAAACACCGCAATTTTGCGATTAGTAGCGATGGATGCTTCAACAATTTGTTGGACCCGGTGGATATTAGAGGCGAAGGTAGCAACAATAATCCGACCTGTAATTCTCCGGAAAATATCTTTAATGTTATCACCAACTTGCCGTTCACTTAAAGTGAACTCAGGTAATTCTGCATTAGTACTATCGGATAATAAACAGAGCACACCCTTTTCGCCTAATTGTGCCATTTTGGCTAAATCTGCATTTGGTCCGATTGGTGTAAAGTCAAATTTGAAATCGCCAGTATGACAAATTGTGCCTACAGGAGTTTCAATCGCAATACCATAAGAATCAGGGATTGAATGGTTAGTCCTAAAGAAAGAAACGCGCATATACTTAAAAGTGAAAACATCTTTATTTGTATAAGTGATTAGATTAGTCGATTTTACTAACCGATGTTCTTCTAACTTATTTTTAATCATCCCCATGGCCAAATGCCCAGCATAAATGCGTGGGATTTTCACTTGTTTCAGTAAAAATGGGATTCCACCGATATGGTCTTCATGACCATGGGTAATAAATAATCCTTTGATCTTATCTTGATTGTCGATGAGATATTGATAATCAGGAATAACATAATCAATCCCCAATAAATAACTCTCAGGGAATTTAACACCGGCATCAATAATGATTATTTCATCGTTATACTGTAAACAGTAAGTGTTTTTCCCAATCTCTCCTAGACCACCTAATGCGAAAACTCCTAATTCATTGTTTCTTAAGATATTATTATTCATATTTCATGTCTCAATCCTTTCAATGTATAATCTATGTTGACTTGTAAAAAATAAAAGAAAAATTAATCTATATATTAATATTTATTTAAGTTCTATTTAAGTATAATAATCTATATTTATATTGTAATACATGCTAATAAGTATTATAATCTTTTCTTAATAAAAAGTCTAAAGTAATGGTAAAAAAAGTAAAATTAAATTATAATAAAAGTAGAAATAGATAAGATTTTCACATAAATTTATTCTTAAAGTAGAATAAACCATCCTCTTTTTCCAAATTTATAAAAGGTGGTGAAGAGTATGGATATAGGTGATAAAAAGAAGATAGAAAATCTTCAGAAAGTAGTTTTGAATTCTGAAGCACTTAACCAATTAATCACGGACCTAGATAATAAAGAAAATTACGAAGAATTAGTAAAAGTATATGAGTTTGTATTAGAAAATAACCCACTAGATACTAATGCCTTAATGGAACTAGCAATTATTTATGCTGATAATTATCATGATTATGAAAAGGCATGTAATTATCTAAATGAGGTACTAAAAGTTGACCCCAATAATGCCGAGGCTTATTTTCATAAAGGTAGAATAATGGAACATTGGAAGAAAGACTATGACGAAGCAAAAACTAACTATTTAAAGGCAGTATCGCTTGATAAAAAACTAGTTGATGGATATTTAAATCTATCATGGCTCTATTTAGATTACTTTAAGGATATTAATACCAGTTATATCGTGATACAAGAAGGACTTAAAAATATTGAAGATAGTGATTTGTATACCCAACTAGCTTATATTGAATATTATAAATACCATGAAGTAAGTAAGGCGCGGGAACATCTAAATAAAGCAATCGAACTAGACAATGAGAATGATTTAGCTTATACCTATCTAGGGCAAATATATCTTGATGAACAGGAATTTAATAAAGCTAAAGAAATTTTTGCCCAAGCTTTTAGTTTACCTAATATTAACGAGATCTTAATCCATGAATACTCCCGGCTCTTAATATTAGTATATCGCGATATTGATGGAGCTATTGATGTCTTTAGAAAGGCAATCGCACATTATCCTAATAATGTAATATATTATGCTTATTTGGCCAATCTATATTTCATTAATGGAAATCTTACTCAGGCTAAACGTTACTTAAATGAAGCAGAAAATTTCACTATTGATGACCAAGAAGCACTCCTCATGATTGGATATTTAAAAGTGATGATGGACAATGATAAAGAAGGTGCGTTAATGTATTTTGAAAAGGTGATTGAGTTAAATCCCACTAACATTAACGCACTAAGTTTCATCGGTTTCTATAATCTCGTAAATAATAAGCAAATCGAAACCGCCCTGGCGTATTTTAAGAAAATTGCGAGTTTAAGCGATGATAATTTAGTAGTGCATTTTATTATTGCCCAAATCTATCTTCAACATTACAATGACGTGCAAAAAGCTCTCGATCATCTCTTATCCGTTGATATTAGTAACTATTCATCCCAAGAAGTATGTCAACTATATTTCTTAATTGGTAATATCTTTGAAAAGTTTGAACGAAACAATCATAAAGCACTTGAGTATTATGAAAAAGCCTATCAAATAAAACCAGATAAGTACCTAGAAGAAATTATTAATAAAATCTATGAAATGGATAAAACCTTAATCAATTAAAAATGAGGAGTAATTCCTCATTTTTTTAGAATTCAATTGGTTGAACACCTTCAGGTACATAGAACGGATTATCTTGATTAATGCGGTCGGTAAAGAGAATCCCGTTGAGATGATCGATTTCATGTTGTAAAACAATCGCCATATAGTTTTTGAAACGTAATGTTACAGGTACAACTTCACCCTCATCAGTCAACTGATGAGCTTGCACCGTGATGCGGCGCGGTCTTAGCACAAAGCCTGGCACCTCACGGTCAATTGATAAGCAACCTTCACAAGGATAGAGATAGGTGAGTTCAACAGAATGACTGATGATTTTCGGATTAATTAACATGTAACTATGTAGTTTATTTTCTTCATCAGTCGCATATATCGCAATTAAGCGTTTAGAGATATTGATTTGCGGTGCAGCAAGACCAACACCTGGACGTAAATTATATTTTTGCGCTATTTCTTCATTTTGTGAGTTTTGTAAAAATTCTAACATTTTCTTTAGTGTTTTTTTATCTTGATTTGATAGAGGAAGTTTTACCTCTTCTGCCACTTTTTTTAAGGTTGGATGTCCTTCACGAATAATGTTTTTCATCGTTAACATAATAATCCTCCAGTTCTTCACCATAATATTATAACAAAATTACGACAAAAATAAAAGGAAGATGAATTACCTAAAGGTAATCTCTTCCTTTATTTATGATTTAGTTAATTAACGTGGGAAGTAGCAAGTGCAGCCAATAATTACTAATAAGATGAATAGTACTAAGATTAAGGCGTAACCATAGCCACCTCTGCAACATACTGGTTCGCAACAACCATAGCCAAAATTAGAACCCATGCCATATCCTGCGCCGCCGTAGTACATCAGCACCCCTCCTTAAGGTAATTGGTCAATATTAATATATGGTATAAAGCTCATTAAGAGTGTGTTTTTAACTAGTTTTCTTTGGATTTTGTGATGATCACCAAGAGAATAAATAAGACGAGGACTAAAGCAACAAAATAACCCCTACCTGATTCATATCGATATGGATAATAAGTCATTGGCATCCTCCCTAAATAGACTTTCATTTTAATATATGATGTAGAGTTAAAAGAGGCACCTTTTTCGCATTATTTTATATTGTATTAGTAGAAATAGTAGTAGGGAGGGTTGTATAATAAGATGAGTATCGAAGAATTCAAAGAATTCGTCCGCAAATATCCACGGCTAAAGAACGAAGTGCGGGAAGGTAAACGCACTTGGCAATCGATTTATGAAGAATGGGTCTTATTAGGCGATGACGGCAGTTGGGATGCCTACAAAGAAGAAACTCCAAGTAATAATACTAGTTCAGAAGGGCAAGAGTTCATTAGAAGTGCACTAAATTATGTTAAGAAGATTAATCCCGATGATATCACGAAAACGATAGGTACGATTCAAAAAGTCTTAGGTTTGGTTCAAAGTTTCAGTGGCAACCGTACACCGCAAAGATACCCATATCCACCGCGAAGAAGAATTGATCCGCTCTTCCGGAGATTTGATGATTATGACGATTAAGTATTTAATGAAGGATTTATATAAACAACCAGAGGTTTTATTCTACCTTAGAACACATCCAGAATGGTACAAGGTGTTAAATCGGCATCCCGATCTCTATAAAAATTTTATTAAATTAGCCAAAGAAGAGTTAAAACTCACCTTCAGTCATAAACTTGATCGCTTTAAAAATCAAGTGCAACTCTTGAGTTTAATCGCTGAATATATGAAACATTAACTTAAATTTGTGAAAAAAATCATTAACATATTTACTATTAGTCGCATTTCGAGTATAATATATATATAATTAAAGCGTGGTGGAAACATGATTTATACAGAAGTAATTGAAAAAACTTATGAATTAGTAGATGCAATTAAGCAAAGTGGAGAGTATAAGGATTATATATTTTATGCGAAAAAAGTAGAAAAGGATAATGAATTAAAACTGTTATTAGCAGAATATCATAAAGCACGCGATGAGTTTGAACAAGCATTAAAATATAAAGACTATTATCCCAATTTTGATATAGTAAAAAAAAGACTGCAAGAACAAAAATTAAAGTTAGTAAATCATGTTTTATTTAAGCAATATAAACAAGCAGAAAAACGCTTAGAACAACATCTGAATGAAATAGAATATCGGTTAAAGCAATTAGTGAACATCAAGGAAAAACACGGCAAAATATATTATGATAGGTGAGTATGATGGAAGTTTCACGTAAATTATTAATCGTCTACTATAATAATCCCAACTGTTTAAAAAAAGTTCAAAGTTTTGGCAATTTGATATATCATTCGACAAAACTCCGTTATGCGTATCTTTATGTTGACGATAAAAACCATAAGCAAATTATGGAATCAATTAAGAAAATCAATGGGGTCATTAAAGTCGAATTATCATTAAATGATTTATCTGATTTACGCTTTAATATTTAGTTATATAATAAAAAGTTAGAATTACCATAAAATTCTAACTTTTTTTGTTGACAAGGTACTATTAGGTGTTTATAATATTACTGTCAAGCAAAAATACTTAACAGCATAAGGAGGTATTAATCATGGTAAAATTACGTATCCAACGTTTAGGTGCTAAGAAGCGTCCATTTTATCGGATTGTGGCTAGTGACAGTCGTTTTCCACGTGATGGAAGATTTATCGAAATCGTTGGCACATATAATCCTTTAACTAGTCCAGCCGAAGTTAAAATTGACGAAGAAAAAGCTCTTAAATGGTTGAACAACGGTGCCCAACCAACAGATACAGTACGTTCTTTATTAAGCCGTGTCGGAATTTGGGAAAAATTTAAGAATCAAAAGCAAGGTAAATAATTATGGAAGAATTAATTAGAACCTTAGTTGAGCCATTAGTAGAACATAAAGAAGATGTTTACATTAAACGCTTCGATGAAGACGCTGATGGTTATATCGTTTATAGTGTAATGGTTAATAAAGACGATATCGGTCGGATAATCGGCAAGCGTGGTAGTATTGCGCAAGCAATTCGGACAATCTGTTACGCAGCTGCAACGAAAAATAAACAAATGGTTAAGATTAATTTTGACCATTTTTAAAAAAAGGGGCTGTAAAAAAATAACTTCTGAAAACTAAGGAGTTCATTACAGTTCCTTTTTTTCATGCTCAATTTTGGTGGTTTTCTCTGTTTTTATAAAGATAATTTATATCTCTAAACCATATGACCTGTGGAAAACAAAAAAACGCCCATTTCTGAGCATGACAAAATAAGAGTCTTTATCAACTCTTTTTTAAAGTATTCATCATTTATTAAATTATTATTGTATTACTGTTGGTTTCTTTCTTAACTTCTTATTGTGATATTTGTACAAGTTATACCCAATTGATATGAGTAATAATTCTAATCTTACGTTCTTTAATCCTCTTCTTACTATTCTTCTGTATCCTCTATCTTGCTTTAGTATTCCTATTGTTCCTTCTACCTGTGCAGATCTTAACTTCCTTAACTCTATTCCTTCTTCACTGTTTAAGTTCTTAATTACTTCTTGATGTAAGTCTGTTAATTCTTGATTAATGTTTACCTTTCGATTATTCTTACCATTATAACATTTCTCTTTATATGGGCATCCTGTACAATCTTCACATTCATAGATCTCTTCTGTTCTTTCGTATTTATTGCCTTTTATCAGTCTTTTCTTTACTAGTTTAAATACTTTATTATTCGGACATACTAATTCTCCCTTTTCGTTCTTCTTGAAATTATGAACCTTAAAGGGGTTTTCCCTGTATTTCTTATCTTTAATTAACTTATTGTACAATGGAAACTTCATATATAGTTCCATATTCTTTTCTTTACAATATAAGTAATTATTATAATTCCCATATCCTGCATCAGCTACTGGTCTCTTTGGATATCTTCCATAATACTCTTTAAATTTCTCTATCAATGGCTCAAAACAATCACAATCAGCTCCATACTGATATACATCACATACTACTATATATTCGTCTATTACTCCAAATTGAATATTATATGATGGCAATAATTGATCATTTCCCATATAATCTCTCTTATGACGGAAAAATGTCGCATCTTTATCTGTCTTTGAATAACTGTTTCTTTTCTCTCCACATATCTCTATGTGTTCTGCATATTCCTTTAACTTCTTGATATATCTTTCCATCTTTTCATATGTTCTTTGAATTTCTGTTTTCCGTTTACCTTTTCCCTTTACAAATTTACTTGGATCAATGTTAAATCTATTTTGAAAATCTGCTAATATTAATTCTAACTCCTCTATAGTATATTCTTCTTTTACCTCATAATAAGCTAAATAACATCCGATTACCATCTCATTCATCTTTTCTAACTCGATGCTTATCTTCTTAAATAACTTATTCCGATTCGTAATACAACTTTCTTTCCATACCCAACTATATTTATTCGCATTAGCTTCTATTTTCGTCCCATCTATTAGTAAAGTATCTAGTTTTACATTTTCTTTGGGAAGTATATAATCATTTACTTCCACAAATATCTCTTCAATACTCTTTTCTAAATAGTTGTGGATAAAATTATTAAATGTTTGATGTGTCGGTACTTTTTTCTCATTTCGCAGTAAATACATGTAGCGAATATCATATCTACATGCCGTCTCTAATTCCCTTAATGATATGAACCCTCTCTCCATATATCCAAATAATATTACCTTTAACATTGTGATTGGATTAAACCCTTTTCTACCTTTACAGTATGAGGGTTTCGGTTTGATATATTTACTTATGTCACTCCCTTTCATTACTTCATCAAATGTATAAATTGGATCATCAAATTTTATAAGAATTGGATAATCCACTGGTAATACTACTTGAATTGGTGTATAATAGTCATTGTCTAATTTAATATTTGTATTCATAACAACAAATATTATAATGAAAAAAGGTGCTTAATTCTAGACTTAAATATCTAAATTAACCACCTTTTTTTCTATTCACTTGGGGCTGCTTATTTTTTTACAGCCCCTAGTGGTGGCCGATGCTTATACGCCGTTTAACTCATACCCATGCTTAATATTAAGCTCTATGTGCACCACCTGTATTTTCCTTATTATATAACATTATATTCAATTCATTGGTCTTTATCAACCAATATATTATTATTTAATAACATTTAATCTATTTCACTAATTAAGAAATGGATTTTTCCTTCTTGGATATTATTAAATCGTGTTGATGTCGGTTGATAATTCCCACCATTTGAGATAAAACAAATGCCGGTTTTCTTAGCTGGACAAAAATACATCAATTAAGTAACTCCATATGCATTTCCAGGGTGCCCGATAATCGATACTTGTTTATCTTCAACCATTTGACTTGGAAGAAAGTTCATGGTGAGTAGTGTATCAACAGTAGTTTTATCTAATAATTGAACATCTTGGTATTTTCCCTCATTCATCAATGCAACCATAATTTTACTTAAATCTGGCATGCTGATGAATAAGCCTCCTGCTGGTCCACGAAAATTATTTCCTAAAGAAAAGTCTGGATAACTTCCTTCAATAAATGATTGAGCAGTTCGATTAGTATTGAATGATAAAAATGTATCGGAGATTTTGTCTTGGCTTTTGATTTTGTTTGCTTTAAAGCTTGCATCAATATTTAATGGTTTGAGGAAGTGCTTTTCAACATACTCAGTAAATAATTGGTTAGTTCTTTTCTCAATCAAACAAGCGAGAATGCCAAAGCCAAAATTAGAATAGATGTATTTTTCACCCGGAGCAAATTCCGAAAAAGTTTGATCAGTATAATATATACTAACTTTGTTAACTAACAAATCTTCTAAGCTGACAAAATAATGGTGACCATTGACACCGTTATAACCAATTTCACGGTTTTCATCATTTAAGCCATTTGTAATACTCGATGTATGCATCATTAACATACGCGGAGTAATGGGAATATCTAGATAACGCGGATTACGTACCTTAAATCCTAAAATATTACTAATATCTTCATCGAGATCGATTAACTTATCTTCAACCAATTTTAATACTGCCATATCGATGATTACTTTAGAAATCGATGCAATCCTAAAAATCGTATCTTCTTCGACTGGTATATTTTTTATTAACGAGCGTTTCCCATAAGTATAAATAAAATTTTGATTACCCTTAACTAAAACAACACATCCACCCACAATTTGTTCATTAAATAGTTCAAATAGTTTTTCTTGTCTGTCCATAATCTACCTCATATTCTATTTCAATATTTGCTATGTTCTATTATAGCATTTTTCTTGTTTTTTTTTATATAAAATTCGATATAAATTATGATTAAATAATTTATAATTGCAATAATAATTCCTTTGTAATAAAATAAAGGTGAAAGAAAGTAGTTTTATCTATCATCTTGACAACTTAATATTTTGAAATGGTTTTGGAGGTTAAAATATGTCAGAGAAAAAGGGTGGTTTGAAAAAACTTTTAATTACGGTGGTTGCTGGAACTATGTTATTGGGGGTTGGAACAACTTTCTTAATAAAAGGTCCTGAAATAGTTGATGAAATCGAAAACGTTTTTGTTCCTGGTGAAAACACACAAAGTGAAAACACACAAAACAAAAAAGTTGAAACACCAAAAAATTTAAAATTTGAAAATAACATATTAAGTTGGGATGCAGTGCCAAACGCTGTAAGATATGAGGTGGTAAAGAGATACAGAGAACATAATGTTTCGTTTACTTATGAAACATTTTTACCAATGTTTGAAATGGATAGTTATTATGGTGGAGCTCAAGATGGAGACCATGTAGACTTCACCGTTGTTGCAATTGATGCTAAATATAAAAGATCAGAACCAGCAACATATACAATTGTTATTGAGAATAGAAATGAAAAAATTTATGATGAAATAATTGATAATTTAAATGTTTTTGCAGCTTATACATTAAGAGATAGACGACTTAGTATTGGTGGTAGATATGGTATTTACAAAGTTGAATATTATTCAATTAGAAAAGATGAAAAAAATCTTTATGTTTTAGTTTCTGGAGATGTAATTGGATCTACAGATAAAGTGTTTGTAAGAGTTAAAGTTAATTGTGAAAACTGTAGAAATCCCCTTCCAGAAAGTGTTAACAGATTAACAGATTTTGAAGAGGTGACTTGGTTTCTTAGAAAGGGAGATGTTATTACCGTTGAAGAACTTTACACCATATCAGATAGAAATGTATTTGAAGGAATAAAATTAGCAGATAATGGGGTAATTGCAGATTACATAAACAACGGATATATAGTAGAAGCTCAAAAAACAGCCATTTCAAATTTAACCCAAGATGAAGATAATTACATTTTTGATGTATTCGGTGTTTACAAAGCAACCAAAAATGGTGTGGAAGAATACTTCGAAGCAAAACATACAGTAACAGTAGCAAAAGAAAATGTTCAAGGGGAAGATTTCATTGAATATTTCATTGAAACAGGTGATGGCGAAGTAATTGAAAATGATAGTGAAATATACAATACGAACATTGATAAATTCTTACAACAATCATTAAAAGAAAGACAAAGAAGACAAGAATTAACTCAAGAACAATAATAGAACTTTAAGGCGTGATTAAAACACGCCTTAAAGTTCTATTATTGTTCTTGAG